>CAXBKI010000123.1:0-7430 GCA_963975955.1 uncultured Devosia sp. | reverse complement strand
GAGCCATTCTGGTCGCGAGTCCGTGCCGCGCTTGGTGCATTGCGGCCGGTGTCAAAAGACACTCAGGCCGAGATCGGCCAGCTCGCCTTTGCCAAAGCCCATGGCCGGCGCTCCAAGCCGGGCCCCCGGATCGAAGAAGCGCTTGCCAAAGGCTGGGCCAGCGCTGCCGCCCGCCGCGTATCACTGTCCGTGCTGGTGATCGAGATCGATCGCATGCCTGAATATCTGGCGGCCTATGGCAAGCCGGCCGCCGATGACTGCGCCGCCAGCGTCATGCAGGCCGTGGCGGACAATCTCCCGCACGAGGGCGACATCTGCCTGCGCTGGGACGGCGGCGCCTTCGTTGCCGTGCTGCCCGATCTGCCCGTTCTGATGGCGCGCGCCAGCGCCGCCAGGATCCACGACGCGATCCGTCATCTCGGCCTGATCCACAAGGAAAGCCACGCCGGCGCCGTCACGGTCAGTATCGGCCTGGCGGTGAACAATCCTGCCGGCAGCTACGACAAGAAATTCTTCCACACCGCCATGGATGCGCTCAAGAAGGCGCAGCGCAAGGGCCTCGGACGCCTCGAGACCATCGACCTGCGGCCCGTTCAGGAACGCAAGCGCAAGAAGGCAGCCTGACCTTCGGGTTGCGCCGTCCGACCTGACCCATTAAGACGACCGTCCCGCTGGCGCGCCCGCGCCGGCTTTCCCATGGATGATCGGCAATGACCCAAGCTTACGGCCTCGACTTTGGCACGTCCAATTCAACCATGGGACGGGTAGGCGCTGACGGCGTGCCGCATCTGCTGCCGCTCGAGGACGGCAAGCCAACCATCCCCAGCGTGCTGTTTTTCAGCTTCGAGGACGACAGGCTGTATTTCGGCCGCCAGGCCGTGGCTGAATATGTCACCGGCGCCGATGGCCGGCTGATGCGCTCGCTCAAGAGCGTGCTGGGCACGGCGCTGATCGGCGACACCACGCGGGTGAAGGCCCGCAGCTATGGCTTTGTCGAAATTCTGGGGCTGTTCATCGCCGAGCTCAAGTCCCGGGCGGAAACCGAGATGGGCGAGACGGTCGACACCGTGGTGTGCGGCCGCCCGGTGCATTTCGTCGATGATGATCCGGTGGCGGACGCAGAGGCGCAGCAGCAACTCGAGGGCGCCGTGCGGGCACAGGGCTTCAGGCACATCGATTTTCAATACGAGCCGATTGCCGCCGCACTCGATTACGAGCGCCAGGTCCGCAGCGAACGACTGGCGCTGATCGTCGACCTGGGCGGCGGCACATCGGACTTTTCCGTGGTGCGGGTTTCTCCCGAACGCGCCCGCGCCAGCGATCGCAGCGCCGATATCCTGTCCACCGCCGGCGTGCATGTCGGCGGCACCGATTTCGACCGGCTGCTCTCGATGGCCAGGATCATGCCCGAACTGGGGCTGGGCACCATGACCAAGGACGGCAAGCGGCATCTGCCCGTGGCGCCCTATTACGATCTCTCCACCTGGCACCGGATCAACCGGCTCTACAATGCCCAGGCCCTGCGCGACCTGCGCGGTACCAGGCGGGAGGCCCAGGCGGCAGAGCGCGTGCAGACCATGATCGAGCTGATCGAGGACCGGCTGGGGCGTCGGCTGGTCGGGGCCGTGGAAGCCGCCAAGATCGAGCTCTCGGACGCCGACGTGACCAGCTTCGCCTTTCCGGTGCGCGACAAGGTCATTGCCGCCAGCATCACCATTGACGACTTCACCCAGGCCTTGGCCAATTCGGTCGAGCGGATTGAAGGCACCATTGCCGAGACCCTCAAGCGAGCCGGGATCGGGGCCGATCAGATCGACAGCCTCATTCTCACGGGCGGCTCGACGCAGGTGCCCGCCATTGCCAGCCGGCTTGAAGCCCTGTTCCCCGCCGCCGAACTCGTGCGCACCGATGTGCTGGGCAGCGTCGGGCTGGGGCTGGCCATGGATGCGCAGCGCAAATTCGGACCGCAGGGCTGACCGACCAGCGGCGGCCCGCTTGTCGATCCGGCACGCGGCTTTGCGGGCCGGCGGAAATGTACAACCATTTGTCCGGACCCGCGTTATAGAGGGCAGGGGGCCACATGAGTCAGCTTACATTCCAGCTTCGACAGCTTGTCCAGCGCATGTGGTTTCTGCCGGCGGCATTTTCGCTGGTGGCCGTGCTCAGCATCGTCATCGCGTGGTTTCTGGCGCGGTTCGCGCCTGAGAACCTGCCGTTCACCATGCCATCCAATGGCGTGATGTCGATCCTGACCATCCTGGCCTCGAGCCTGCTCACCGTGGCCGTGTTCGCCCTTTCCACCATGGTCAGCGCGCTGTCGAGCGCCTCCAGTTCCACCTCGCCGCGCGCGGTGTCGCTGATTACCGCCGATCGCAGTGCCCAGACCTCGATCTCGATGTTCATCGGGGCCTTCCTGTTTTCCATTGTCGGCATTATCGGCCTGTCGGCCGGGTTCTATAGCCAGGCCGGCCGGCTGTTCCTGTTTGCGGTGACCCTTGCCGTCGTGGTGGTGGTGGTGACCGCGCTGATCCGCTGGATCGGGCAGATTTCCGCCATCGGACGGGTCGGCCACACCATCGACCGGGTCGAGCGCGCCACGCGGGAAGCCTTCGACATGACCGGCGAGCACCCGGTGTTCGACTGTCGCGTGCAGATCATCGAACCGCAGGGCATGCCCATCAATGCCCGCAACGTCGGCTATGTGCAGCATGTCGATGCGAGCAAGCTGCAGCGTCTGGCCGAGGCGCACGACCTGACCATTGCCATCACGGCCCGGCCGGGCGCCTATGTGGCGCCCAACCGGCCGCTATTGCTGGTACAGGGCGTGGTGCCCGACGAGAGCGTGGACGACTTGGCGGGAGCCTTTGTGATCGGCGACAGCCGCACCTTCTACAGCGACCCGCGCTTTGGCCTGGTCGTGCTGGGCGAGATTGCTTCCAAGGCGCTGTCGGCCGGGATCAATGATCCGGGGACGGCCATCGACGTGATCGGCACGCTGGTGCGCATATTGGTGGACCGGCCGCAGGCCGACGTCGACTGGCAGCCGCGCTATGATCGGGTGTCGGTGCCCCAGCTCGATCCGATCGACCTGATCGATGACGGCTTCCGCCCCATTGCGCGCGATGGCGCCGCCACGATCGAGGTGGTGTTGCGCCTGCTGGTGGGGCTGAAAACGCTGGCCTATTCCAGCCCCGACCTGGAAGAGCCCGCCCTGGCCATGGCGCGCGACGCCGCGGCGCGGGCTCGCCACGCCATGACGGCCGAGAGCGGGCAAGCAATAGGCCCCCCATGGTCATGCTATCGGCTATGCCCCGACGGGACGGGCCTCAGTCGAGCAATTGCTGCATCATTTTTCGCGACAGCGCGGGGCTCGCCAACACCGGGGTCAGGTCCGTGACCTGATCGAGCGTGCCCACGATGGGCAAACGCCGGATGGCCGGGTCCACTATGGCCTGGTGGGCGGCCTCGACGGCGTCATCGGCATTGATGGTGGTGAAGGGGCGCTCGTAATAGAGGCCGAGCACCGGCGCGAAGCGGGCAATGCCCAGGGCATTCTGCCCTTGCGCCAGGGCCAGATAGGCCTGCGCCAGGGCATCGCCGCGCTCGGTTCCGGTGCTCGCGAGCAAGGCCCGCTCCAGGTGCGGCTGCAGCAATGGGGCAATGGGCAGCCGGGCAAAGCCGCTGCCGAACCATTTCGGATAGGGGGCGTAACGCCGATCGAGCAGGAAGCCCATTGCCATCACGTCCCGCGCCAGCCGGGCAGCGATGACCCGAGAGCCCAGATCGTCGCCGACGCCGGCGGTGCGGCCGACAAAGGCCTGCTCTTCGGCGATGCGGCGCCACTGGCAGGCAATCTTGTAGAGCCAGACATCGTCGGGATAGTAGGCCAGAATGTCCCGCGCCCGGCCCAGGCGGTTGTCATCGTCATGAAAGACCGCGCCCGCGGTAAAGGCGAGCAGCTTCTGTTCGGCAAAGCCCAGCCAGTCAAGATTGCTCAGCGCTTCCACCGAGGGCAGGGCGACATGGCTGCCGAGGACGCCTTCAAGAGTGTGGATCTCCAGCCCGTGCTCGAGGGCACCGACGGCATCGGGGCCATTGGCCGGCGGATGCGGCCGGCTGCGCCAGCCAATCGGCTCGCCCAGAAAGCTGGTCGGCGCAACATCCGAAAATGCGCTGACGAGCCGGCTTGCCTCTCGCTCGAAATCGGCGCGCGTGAGCAGGATGTGGACGCGGGGCCCCCAATTGTGGTCGCGCGACATCGCATCGTCAAAGCCGAGCAGCTCCGAGCCATAGCCGAGCAATGCCGCCGAATAGCCAAGCTCGGGCGCCACCTCGCCCAGCCAGGGCTGCACGACATCGAAAAAGAAGCGTCGGGATAAGTCGATCCCCTGCATAAGCCTTGCCCCCGTTCCAGCCATCACTTGGCAGAAAGCGGCTACCGTCCCATCCCGGCGGGCGCCGGTCAATCAGCGCCATCTGGCTGGAGGCCGGCAATGAAACACCCGGAACCTGCACGGGAACATCTGCCGCCGCTGGCGACGCTATCGCGGCTGCCTGTCGGTATTCCCGGCGAGGCAGCTGATGCTGCGATCCCGCCGATAACCATCCTTGCGAAAACTGCCAAATACCGGGCGAACTATTTCGCAAGGGGGATCGAACTAAGAAGAAAAACCCGATATCGCTCCAGCGCCTGCCAGATGGCAGTAAAGCGAGGAAAAAATGAAGTCGCACTTCTTGGGCGTAGCTACAGTTTCTGCATTTGCCTTGATCGCAATGGTCAGCACCGCGTCCGCACTTGACCGTCGGGTAAACATCAACAACCTGACCGGTTCGGTCATGACCGAGTTCTACGCCTCCAACACCGGCGCCGACGACTGGGAAGAAGACATCCTGGGTGACCAGGTTGTTGGCGCCGGCGAGACGGCGACGATCAATATCGATGATGGTTCAGGCTACTGCAAATTCGACTTCAAGGCAGTTTTTGACGACGGCGCCGAAGTTATCTCCGCCGACAACAATGTTTGCGAACTCAGCGACTTCAACATCAACGAATAGGGTAAGCCCTTAATTCGGCATGGGGTGAGCGTCGGTATCGATGCTCGCCCTGCCACCAACCCGATGGTCTGGGGTGCAAGGCGCCAATGGCTAGACGGCCCTATCTCTGTCTCCTGCAGCAACATGCTGCGCCAGCTGCTGGGCGACGTCGGCGGGCGTGAGCCTGGTGGTGTCCAGCGCCGGTAGCGCCAGAGCACGATAGGCGGCAGCATCCTCGATCGCCGCCTGAACAACCTCATTGCTCTCGCCCCTGCGCTGAAGGCGGCCAAGGCGCTCGTCGTCGGCGCAGTCGAGCAGCAGCCAGTGCCCACCGGGCCAGTCGGCCAGTTCAGCGGGCGTGCAGACGCCCAGCAGCAGCGTGCGTTCTGGCGGCGACAGGGCTGCTACCGCGCGCATCAATTCCTGATAGGGCCGCCAGGTCGCCTGGTTGAGCGGATGGAGCACCCCGCCAGGCGGCCGGCCGGTGCCATCAGCATATCCCAGTCGATGATGGTCCAACCCGGCAACAGGGCGCGGAGCGAGTCGACAATGGCGGTCTTGCCGGACCCCGGCGCGCCGAGAACGAAATGCATCTGGTGGTCTGATCCGATCATGGGGATGATACGCCCCAGCATAGCCATGCCGGCCAGCCGGCGGAACCCGGGATTTGCCCGTCCTCGCGCGGCGGCCATCGGTGGAACAACCGGTAGGCATCCTCACGAGGGGGCGGCGCAGTGGACGCGCATTTGTCCTTCTAATCCCCGCGTGACGCTGGCGTGGTAGTGTTCAGGCATAGTCGGAAAAGTGGGTGAGGCGGGAACGCTGCACCCCCGGCGCCACAATGACGGAAAGACGGCGATGCGCGACGCGGCAATTCCTCCCGAAGTGGACTGGGCTGCGGTGCAGCTCGACTACGAGCAATCCAACGGCTCGCTCCCCGAGCTATGTGCCCGCTTTGGCATTACCGAAGCGCAATTGCGCTATCGCCGGGAACGCCATGGCTGGCAGCTGCGGCACGACTGGAGCCTGCGCGTCGGACCGCTGATCAGCCGCATGATGCGCGTCCTGGACGGGCAGGTCCGTGCCCTGGAGAAACAGATGACCGAACCAATCGACAAGAATGCCGCCCTGCTGGGCACCATGACCAAGACGCTCGAAAAGCTGATCGAGCTGGACACGGCCCAGCAGGCCAAGCGGCCGGCCCAGCAAAAGGAAATGAGCGACATACGCAACAAGCTGGCGGCACGAATTGAGCAGCTCAAGCAACGCCGATGACGCCTATTACGACAGGCTGCTCGAGGTATTGACGGCCAGGCAGGCGGCGTCGCTGTATTTTGACTGGCCGCTCTGGGCCGAAGAGCCGCAGCGCGAGCCCCAGGGCGACTGGACGACCTGGCTGATGATTGGCGGGCGCGGTTCGGGCAAGACCAGGGCGGGTGCGGAATGGGTCCGCAGCCTGGCGCAGGAGGGCGTGACGCCCATCGCACTGGTCGGCCAGACCATGACGGAGGCCATTGCCGTCATGGTGCGGGGCGAGAGCGGCCTGCTGCAGGTTCACCCGCCCGGGGAGCGCCCCGTTCTCAAGGACAAGCGCCTGATCTGGCCCAACGGGGTTGAGGCCATGGTGCTCTCGGCGAGCAATCCGGAAGGGTTTCGCGGGCCGCAATTCGCCGCCGCCTGGAGCGACGAAGTGGGCAAATGGCCCAAGGCGGAAGCGGCCTGGGACAATCTGCAGTTCACCCTGCGCCTGGGCACGCGGCCACGACAGATGGCGACCACGACCCCGCGGCCGACCAAGCTGCTCCGGCGTCTGCTCGGCGACGCGCAGACGGCGGTTACGCGCAGCAGGACCGACGACAACAGGTTTCTGGCGCGAGGATTTCTCAACGCCATCGTCGCCCGCTATCGCGGCACGATACTGGGGCGGCAGGAGCTCAATGGCGAGCTTATCGAAGACCTGCCCGGCGCACTGTGGCAGCGCGCCATGTTTCGCCTGCCCGCGCCGGGTGCCGTGCAGCGGGTGCTGGTGGCGGTCGATCCGCCGGTGACCGGCCTCGCCGGGTCCGACGCCTGTGGCATCATCGTCGCCGGGCGGCAGGGGCAGGGGGCAGTGGTGCTGGAAGATTGTACGCTCAAGCCGGCCGCACCCCTGGCCTGGGCGCGGCGCGCCGTAGCGGCGTTTCACGCGCACGAGGCCGATGCCATCGTGGTGGAGATCAATCAGGGTGGCGATCTGGTGCGCAACGTGATTGCCCAGATCGACGCCAGCGTGCCGGTGCGCCCGGTGCGGGCCAATCGCGGCAAATGGCTGCGCGCCGAGCCGGTCGCTGCGCTCTATGGGCGCGGGCTGGTGGCTCACACCGAGGGACTGACAGCGCTCGAAGACGAGATGTGCA
>CAXBKI010000122.1:0-7440 GCA_963975955.1 uncultured Devosia sp. | reverse complement strand
GTCCATTGCCAATACCGTCAGCTACCCGCGTGCCGGCTGGGCCGAGCAATCGGCGGTGGCGCTGTGGGCCGGGGTTCATTCGGCCATCGCGCAGCTGCTGGACAATGCCGATGGTGCCGCCATTGCCAGCATCGCCATTTCCAACCAGCGCGAGTCGGTGGTGGTCTGGGATGCTGCCAGCGGGGAGCCCATCGGGCCCTGTATAGTCTGGCAATGCCGGCGCACGGCCGAGATTTGCAACAAGCTGCGTTCTGACGGTCACGGCGATGCCGTCCAGCAGCGCACCGGTCTCTCGCTCGATCCGCTGTTTCCGGCCGCCAAGATCGCCTGGCTGATCGACTCCGTTCCGGGTGCGCGTCAACGCGCCGAAGCCGGCGAGCTGCGCGCCGGCACGGTTGACAGCTGGCTGCTCTGGCAACTGACCGGCGGCACTGTCCATGCCACCGACCATTCCAATGCCTCGCGCACGCAATTGTTCAATACCCGAACGTTGCAATGGGATGACGAACTGGCCGCGCTGTTCAGGGTGCCATTGGCCATGATGGCCGACGTGCGCGCCTCGAATTCCGAGTTTGGCAAGACGGTGCGTGGCGCCACGGCATTGCCGGCGGGCATTCCCGTTCGGGCCATGGTGGGCGACTCCCATGCGGCATTGTTCGGCCATGGCATTCGCTCGCCGGGCATGGCCAAGGCAACCTACGGCACCGGCACCTCTCTGATGACCCTGACGCCCGAGCGCATCGGCTCCAGCCATGGCCTTTCTGGCACCATTGCCTGGAGCACCAGCGCCGGTGTTGTTCATGCGCTCGAAGGCAATATCTCGGTCTCGGGCCAGTCGGCTGCCTTCATGGCGGAAATGCTGGGGTTACCCGATGCAGCTGCCCTGGCAGCCTTGGCCGGCACGGTCGCGGACAGCAATGGCGTGACCTTCGTGCCCGCTCTGGTGGGATTAGGCGCACCGCACTGGTGCAGCGATGCGCGCGGCACCTTGACCGGCATGTCCCTGGGAACCAAGCCGGCGCATTTGGCGCGCGCTGCAATCGAGGCCATGGCCTTCCAGGTGGCAGATGTTTTCACAGCCATGCAGCAGGACCTCGGTGTCGACCTTGAGGTACTTCGGGCCGATGGAGGAGCGTCGCAAAATGGCGTGTTGATGCAATTTCAGGCCGATCTGCTTGATCGCCCGGTCCTGGCGAGCATGGCGCCCGAAGTCAGTGCGCTGGGGGCCGCAGCGCTGGCCTTTGAAGGCCTGGGCATGGCCACAAGCATGGCCGAGCAGGGTACAAGCTATCGACCGCATATCGACAACGAAGCGCGAGCCGGTCTCCAGCGTCGCTGGCAGATCGCCATCCGCCAAACACTGACACAGTAGTCAAGGAGACCACCTATGAGCACACTCCGTTTCGGCGCCGGCATCTGGCATTTCGCCACCTATGTCGATCGCTACGCCACCGACGGCTACGGCCCGCCGCGCAGCGTGATCGATGCAATCGATCTGGCCGGGCAGGTCAAGGATCTGTCGGTTGTCGATATCAACTATCCCTATTTCGGCGGCGACTTCACCAAGGAGCAGATCAAAACGGCACTGGATCGCAACTCACTGGGCGTGATCGGCATTACCCCCGAGATATATACCCGCCAGTTCGCCAAGGGCTCATTCACCAATCCAGATGCTGGCGTGCGCCGTCTTGCCCATGAACTGATCACCGACGCCGCTGAGCAGGTTCGCTTTTTTGGCGCTGACTACGTCAAGCTATGGCCGGGGCAGGATGGCTGGGATTATCCCTTCCAGGTGGATCACGGTGCGCTCTGGAAGAATTCTCTCGACGGCGTGGGCCGGCTCGCCAGTGAAAACCCGGACCTCAAATTCGTCATCGAATACAAGCCGCGTGAACCACGGGTGCATATGAGCTTTGACTCCCTGGCCCGCACCCTGCTTGGCATCGAGAAGATCGGCCTGCCCAATGTCGGCATCCTGCTCGATTTCGGCCATGCCCTGTTCGGCGGCGAGTCGCCTGCAGATTCTGCCCAGATGGCCATCGATTATGGGCGGCTGTTCGGCATGGACGTGAACGACAATTATCGCTCCTGGGACGATGATCTGGTGGCGGGTAGCCTGCATCCGATCGAGCTGTTCGAGTTCTTCTACACATTGCGCAAGAACAATTGGGAAGGCGTCTGGCAGCTTGACCAGTTTCCGTTCCGGGAGGACAGCGTGGCAACTGCCAACCACGCCATAGACTTCCTCAAGGCCGCGGACCGCGGGCTTGGCATTCTTGATATCGAGGCTCTCAAAGAAGCGCAAAGCCGGCACGACGCCATCGGCGCCCTCAAGATCGCCCAAAAGGCGCTGTTCAGTTCGTTTTAGTCAAACGCCAGAGGGGATGACGGCAGCGGTTGCGTGACCTGAAAATAGTGTTCTCGAACAACCCATTCAGGTGCGCACCGCCCGGCAGCTTTCGCAACTCGTTGCTGTCGGCCGCACTCCGTCCTTAAATCTGCCAGCAGGCCATGTCCGTTTGTGTTCATGGCCCATCCAAAAGCTGCCAGTGCGCTATCGGCCCCCTTCTTGCCGTTGCCCGGATCCTGGTTAGTGGCTGAAACGGGCCGATAGCGGACTGGCCGCTTTTGGCGCTCGCGACCCGGAAACCGGACCTTCAGACTGACGCATCCGTGAACGTATTGGCACAGCCTGATTGTGGTTTTAGGCGGCCTGCCCTCGGACGAAGGCCAAGAAAGCAGTCAATCGCGCGGTGCCGAACGACAGGATAGTCTCGTCGGTCATACGTCCTTCGCTTGTCTTGTCGTTGGCAAAGGGAACGACGACCTCAAGCGAGGGGAACACCGTGGCGAGCATGCCATTGAGGATGTATTTCAAATGGCTCTGGGCCCGAACGCCCCCCAACGCACCACCTGACACGGATATGACGAAGCAGGCTTTGTTCAGGAATACCGAGTTGTAGGCCGGACGCGACGCCCAATCGATGGCGTTCTTGAGCACGCCGGGGATCGAATAATTGTATTCCGGGGTCACAAAGACCACGCCGTCCGCCGATCTGATCGCTTCGAGCAAAGCATGGACGCTTGGATCATCAATCAGGTCCGCATTGTAGTACGGTAGAGTGCCGATCTCCGCGAAGTGGAAATCGGCATCACCCTGCAGGCGCTCGGCGAGAGATTGTGCCGTGGCTTTGGATGCGGACGCAGCACGCAGGCTGCCGACCATGATCAGGATTTTCGGCATGGGCTCCGTCTTTGAGTTCACGGTCGCTACTTTCATAGTCTTGGCAGCCAGGTGGCGATCAGCGGGAAGGCCACGATGATGGCAATGGTGACGAACATGGCGATGACGAAGGGGAAGGCACCCCGGAAGATTTCCCCGACCTTGAGATCAGGATCACCGAGCGCCGCCTTGATCGTATAGACCGACAGCCCGAAGGGCGGCGTCAGCAGGCCGATCTCGATGGCGATGATGGTGATGACGCCGAACCAGATCAGGTCGAACCCGGCAGCAGAGGCCACCGGCAAGGCGATTGGCAGCATGATCAGCATGATCGAGATGGAATCGATCAGGAAACCCAGAATGATCACCAGCGCGATATAGGCCAGCAGGAAGCCCCAGGGTCCGATCGGCCCGTCGAGCAGGAACACCGCCAGCGCATTTGGCATGCCTGACAGCGCCAGCATGCGCGAGAAAAAGCTCGCCGCCAGGATCAGGAACAATACCGAGACGGTGATCTGCCCGGTTTCCACCAGCAGCTTCCAGAAGGTGCGGCGGTTGAGCGAGCGGCGCAACAGCGCGATGACCAAGGCCCCCGCGGCGCCGGCGGCCCCGGCCTCGGTGGGATTGAACAGTCCGCCATACAGTCCGCCCAGCACCAGGGCGATGAGGGCAACGATCGGGGTCGCCATGCGCAAGATGGCCCAGGCATTGATGGGTTCCTGCTCGACCAGGGGCTGCTCGGCGTCAAAGACGAATTTCGGCTGCGTTTTGGCCAGCACATAGATGGTGGCGCAGAACATGATCGCCAGTACAAAACCCGGGCCGATTCCGGCCAGGAACATGCGCCCCACCGATTGCTCGGCCTGCACCGCATAGACGATGAACAGCAGCGAGGGCGGGATCAGCATGCCCAGCACCGACGAGCCGGCCACCACGCCGGTGGCGAATTTGCGCGTATAGCCGTGCCGGATCATTTCGGGAACGGCGACGCGGGAAAACACCGTCGCCGAGGCAATGGAGATGCCGGTAATGGCGGCAAAGACGGCATTGGCGAAAACGGTTGCCTGGCCCAGCCCGGCCGTGAAGCGACGCAGCAGGCGCTGGAACACGTCGAAGGTGTCGCGACCCACCCCTGAAGCGGTGACCAGCAGCCCCATCAGCACGAAGAGCGGCACCACGGCATAGAGATATTCTTCGAGCGAGTCATTGGCCACCTGGCCAAGCATGCGGACGGCCACCATGTCGCTGCGGATGAACATCACGCTGACAAAGGAGGTCACCAGCATGCTGACGCCAATGGGCATGCCAACCACGATCAGCACGATCAGCGCGCCGATGGATAGCCAGCCGATGTCGATGGGGCTCATGACGGCCCTTTCCCGGAGAAGAAGGATGCATGGAGATAGCGGAGCGCCTTGAACAGAAATTCGGCGGCCGCCACGCTCATGCCGAGGGTGATCAGGCCGCGGAACGGCCAGGTCGGCAAGGTGCCCAGGCCCGGAATGCCGATGAAGTCACCCGAGGCCCAATCGCCGCTGAAAATGCCGAAAGAGGCCCAGGCGATCAGGCCCAGAATCACGGCGCCGGCGAGGCAGAACAGGGCATTGAGCAGGCCGGCCAGGCGGGGCTGGCTGACCTCGAGGGCACCGATGACCATTTCCACCTGGGCGAGACGCCCCGCCCTTATGGCGCTGGGCAGTTGCAGCGCCACGATCAGAACGACCATCATGGCGCCAAGTTCGGAAACCAGTGGCAGCGAGCCCCCAAAGCCGTTGCGGACCACGATATCGGCGCAGATGACGATCATCAGCACGGCGATGAAGGCAGTGGCGAGAGCGGCCAGGCCATCCACGGCCAGGGTCCATATCCGATAGACGGGATGGTGGTGCCCCCCTGAGGGGACACCGATTGCGGGCTTGTCTGACATGGTGCGCCTGGACCTAGAGTTCTTCGTCCCAGGCGCGCGAGGGCTCTACACCCTTGGCGCGCAAGGCGGCCATGTACTGCTTGACGAACTCGACGGCAGGGACGCCCTGGGCTTCGAGCGGGGTCGCCCATTCGCCAGCCAGGTTGGGCAGCAGGTCGACCCACTTCTGGCGCTCTTCTGCAGGCATGTTGACGATGGTCACCTTGGGGTTCTGGTTGGCACCTTGTTCGACCATCGTATTGAGAGCGACTTCATGCAGCTCGACCATCTGCTGGCCGTGACTTTGCGTATAGTACTTGCCGGCCTCGATCATCGCCGCCTGCACTTCTTCGGGCAGGGTTTCCCAGGTGTCCATATTGATCGCGATGGCGCCCGAGAAGGCCGCCGCTGCGTCAAAGCGGTTGATATAGGGGGCGACTTCGTAAAGCTTGATCGGCAGCACGCCGAGCGCCAGGCTCAGCGCGCCGTCGGACACGCCGGTCTGCACATCGGTGTAGAACGTGGTCAGGGCGCCGTCGACGGCGTTGGCGCCGGTACCGCGCAGCCAGCTGCCCAGCACGCCGGGGGCCGACAGCTTCATGCCGGAGATGTCGGCAATGCCTTCAAGTGGCTCCTTGGTATAGATGTCATAGAGGTCGGTGGCGGTCAGGCCGAGCACCTTGACGTTGTGATCCTCCCACTCGGCCTTGAAGGCCTCGTTGCTGACCAGCAGCTCGTCGATGACCTCGAGCAGAGCCGGCACGTCGGTCACCGCGAAGGGCGTATTGGTCGACACCTGACTGAGCGGCAACTGGGCCGGCTCGAGGAAGGAAAATACCCAGCCGATATCGGTGATGCCATCTTCGACTGAGGACAGGGTGGCATTGGCCTTGTAGAGCTGGCCGCCAAAGGCCTCGTTCCAGTTGATCTGATAGGCGCCGGTCTCGGCCAGGATCTCGTCGGTCCGCGCCATGAAATGGGTCTGGATCATGCCCACCCACGGCACGACGGTCGGATGGCTCGAGGCCACCGTCAGACTGATCTGTTCCTGTGCGGAAACACCCGCCGGCAGCGCCAGGGCTGCTGTAGTCAGTATGGCTAGAAACGCTTTCATTGTATTCCTCCCTTGAAGCGATTTAGTTGAAGTTGAAACTCCGCGACGAGAAGTCGACGCGCACCGTCATGGAACCTTCGTTGACCATCCATGGCCGCACGCGGAACGTGCGGGCGCCGGAGCGATGCATGGGATCCTGCTCGGCGATCGCCCGGGCCGCCTCTGCCGATTCAGCCCGGATGATGACCATGCCCTCCCCCTCCCAGGAGCGTTCGTCGTCGGTCCAGAGCGGTCCGGCGGCAAACATTATGCCCTGCTTCTCCAAGCTCATCTGGAACTGCAAATGCTCCTCCATCTGCGCGAAAACCGGGCCCAGCCCGTTGCTCGGGCTGGTGAAGATGGCAAACAGCTGCATTTGCAGCATGCCGCTCGAAGCGGCCCGGACATCCTGTGCCGGCACCGTTTTCAGTGCCTGGTCGTCACTCATGAATTCCTCCCCTGTCGGGCCGCCTGGCTGGATTGTTTCCTGGCCAGTTCGGCGCGGATTTCGGCGCCTTGCTCGTCGAGCGTCGGCGGTGGCAAGATGTCGAGCTCGGGCTCACCATCGAAATTGTAAGGCGCGCGGACCGTGGTGAAGGTGCCCATTTCCGGATGCTCAGCCGAGACCTTGATCTGCAGGTGCTGCGCCTGTGGGTCCTCGAGCGCCTCATTGGCGTCATAGGCCGGCGAAAACGGCACTTCATGCGCATCAAGCAGTTCGCACCATGCGGCGCGGCTTTTCTGTTTGAAGATCGGGGTAAAGACGTCGATCAGTTCGTCCTGATGCTGGATGCGGGCCAGCCGTTCGCCAAATCGCGGGTCCTCATTGAGCTGGCGCTGGTCGGTGGCCGCAAGCAGGGCGTCCCAGAACTTGGTTGGGGACGACAGATGGAAGGCGATCCAGGCGCCATCGGCGCACTCGAATGTATAGGATTGCGACACGACGGGCCGCGACAGTGGTCCCATGACTTCGCCGGCAGAATAGTAGTGGGTGAAGCTGTCGAGGTTGAAATGGGTCATTGCCTCGAGCATCGAAATATCGATGCGGCGGCCCGGGCCGCCCTTGGCGCGTTCGAGCAGGGCCGCCAGGATCGCCATGGCGGCATACTGCCCGGTAATGGAATCGGCGATGGCCGGTCCGATGACGCGGGGCTGCTCCGGCGGCGTCAGCCGGCGCAGATAGCCGCTGGCGGCCCGGGCGGCGGCATCATAGACCGG
>CAXBKI010000121.1:0-7454 GCA_963975955.1 uncultured Devosia sp. | reverse complement strand
CACAGAGTTCGATGTCTTCGATCTTCATTTCGGCAGCCCTTCGAGTGTTATTTTTGCTGCATGTTCGGTGCCGCGCCCGACGTGGCCGCCGCTTGGATCAGAACGATTGCTGGCCGGTGGCTTTTTCGATCAGTTTGTCGATCGAGACGGCAAGGACCAGCAGCAGGCCGGTGACGATGAGCCGAACTTCGTTCTCGACACCCATCAGGTTGAGGCCATTGCTGACGGTGCCAATTACAAGTGCACCGAGCAAGGCGGCATGGATCGATCCTCGACCGCCGAAAAGGCTCACACCGCCGATGACCGCTGCTGCGATCGACTCCAGCAACAAGGTGCCGCCACCGACACCACCACCGGAGAAAACACCGACGCCCAAGGTGCGAGATGCCGAAATAACACCGGCCAGAGCTGCAATGCCGCCGGCGATCGCATAAGCGGCCATCTTGATGCCCGGTACCTTGATACCAGAGCGACGCGCTGCTTCTTCATTGTTACCGACAGCGTAGAGGTAAAGACCGAATTGGGTCTGTGTCAGGACGTAGCCCCCAACCCCCAGCAGGACCGCAAAGATGAGTACGACCAGTGGAATACCTTGGCTCGCGGTCAGTATCGCGACCACAATAGCCCCGAAAACAGTAGCGGCGACGGTAGGGAGCAAGACGGTCTGCAGGAGTGGAGCAGCCAGTCCGGCCTTCCTGCGCCGACCGCTGTTTGACAGAGCCAGTGCGGCAAATGCCAGGACGCCGAGAACGAGGACGAGCCATGCCCATATGCCGGTGATGTTGGTGAGAGCGATGCGCTCAATGCCCGTGCCCTGAAGGGTGTAGCGAGCCGTCTCCGGCAGGAGGATCAATTGGATCCCGTTGAGCGCCAAGCCTAGCCCAAGAGTGACGACGAAAGACGGAACGCCGACGAAGGTTACCCAGCGGGCCGAGAAGCTACCAATGATGGCGCCAATCACAATTGCTACCGGGACAGCAACGAAAGGCGAGAAGCCATACTCGACAATGACCTTTGCCATCAAAACAGAAGTGACGCCGTTGATGGCAGCAATTGATAAATCGATTTCCTTAACCACCAAGACGAACATCAGGCCAAGTGCCATGATGCCGACGACAGTGCTCTGAACCAGCAGGTTGGACAGGTTCCTGGGCGTAAAGAAAACCCCGTTCTGGAAAGAAAAGAAGATCCAAAGCGCCACCAGGCCGATGACGATCGGCAAGGCACGAAGGTCATTTGACAGGAGTTCGCCGAAGGTTCGGCGTTGAACAGGGGCTTGCGCGGCCATGACGTGTGCCATCGCGGTCTCCTCGCAGTTGGATGTTACGCGGCTAGCCCGCGAGATTGACGCCTTCGTTGCCGCCAACCATGGCGTTCACGACCTGCTCGCCGGTGACGTCCTTGGATTTGAAGCTTGCAACGTTAGTGCCAAGACGCATGACCTCGATACGGTCGGTGGAATTGACGACAAAATGGTGGATGTCGTGGCTGACCACGACGATGCCGAGGCCCTGATCGGCCAAGGTCCGAATGAGAGTAGCTACGCCCTCGGCTGCGGAGTGGCTCAAGGCCGCCGTAGGCTCGTCGAGGATAACCACTTTGGGAGTCCAGAGGATTGAACGTGCGATGGCGATATTCTGCCGCTGGCCACCAGACATAGCGCCCACCGGCCTCGTCAGTGAGAGGTTGCCGAGACGCATACGGGTGAGAAGTTCACGAGCGCGCACTTCGCTTTCAGCGCGACGGATCCGACCGCCGCTCCACCACGGCCCTCGTAGTTCGCGACCCAAAAAGAGGTTCTGGACCGCGTCCAAATTCGCGCAGAGCGAAAGGTCCTGATAGACGGTCTGGATACCGAGGGAGGACGCGTCCGTGGGCTTGTTGACCTGGACCGGCTTGCCCTCGAATTCGTATTCTCCAGTGTCCATCGTATGGGCGCCGGCCATAACCTTGACGAGAGTGGACTTGCCAGCACCGTTGTCGCCGACGAGGGCAACGATCTCGCCCGGGTACACGTCAACTGAAGCGCCGCGCAGCGCGTGCAGCGAACCGAAATGCTTCTGGACGTTTCGCAAAGAGACGAGAGGTGTCTCGTTCGAGCGAGATATGGTTGGTCTTTCGACGGCGATTGATGTCATGGTTTCCTCCCCAGGATGGGACGGAGCGGGCGGGAGGCCACCCGCTCCGGATACTAAAGGTTTGCCTTGCAAACTTCGGTGGTTTCGATGCCTTGGCAGATATCTGCCCAAGTCCACACGCCGGCGCTCACCACGTCACTCAAGTTGTCGAGGGTGATGTTCTGGACGGGCAGAAGTACTGCAGGCACATCCATGTAGGTGTTGTTGACGACACCATTGGTCGCGTTGGCAGGGACACCGTCACCAGCGAGAATGGAGGCGACAATCGTGGCAGCGGCGGTTGCTTCGACCTTGAGATCCTTCAGCACCGAATTGTCCTGCCAGCCTTGAGCAATGTAGCGGAGGGCTTCGACGGTCGCGTCCTGGCCACCCGTTACGACCTTCTCTCCCGGCTGGAAACCCTGGCTGATCAATGCAGCCACGGAGCCGCCAGTAGTACCATCGTTCATGCCGATGAATACATCGACGTCGCCGCCGGTTTTGGTGAGGCAATCTTCAGCGAAAGACTGGGCCAGCGTCGGATCCCAATTCTGCGTGTACTGCTCGCAGACGACCTCAACTTTGCCGGAGTCGATCAGCGGTTGAAGGAATTCATTCTGGCCGGCCTCGTATTGACCTGTGCCGTACTCGCCCTGGTTTCCCTTAACGCGAGCCACCTTGACGGGAGATTTGTCCAAGCCCTCGATCAGTTCAGCAGCGCGCCGGCCCTGTTCCTGACCGACTGCCAGCGAGTCAAACACGACATGTGCTTCTGCTTTTCCGCCAACAGCATCGTGGTCATAGAGCACCACAGGCACACCAGCGGCTTCAGCGGCCGCAAGGCCACCGGCAATCAGGTTGGCGTCCGCTGATGTCAGAACGATGAGATTGGCGCCCTGAGCGATCGCATCTTCGATTTGTCGCTGCTGCAGCTGCGGATCACCTTGGGCGTTCTGGACGGTCACCTGAGCGTTCGGAGCGATTTCCTTCAGCGCTTCCACAAAGAACGGCGCATCGCGGCTCTCAAAACGAATGGTGGTGGTATTTGGCAGCAGGAAAAAAACCTTACCTGCATCCTGAGCCTGTGCCGCGCCTGTAAGGGCTGTCGTGGCGATCAGGAATGTGGACAGAAGTCCCTTCATCTCGTTCCTCCTAGGAATGTCTGGCTGTGCTGATGGGCTTGGTGCCATTCTTGGTCGCCACCAGGAGCGACGCTGCACATGACCTAACATTCACTCTGGACGAGACAAACTCCTCTCTTTGGGAAACATTATTGCAAAATTCGCAAAAACTACCGTGTCCAGCTTTGCTCGAAATTCCCTGCTCGAAACCTCTCGACCAGGAAATCGATGAACAGCCTCGTGCGTAGAGGGACAAAGGATTTGCTTGGATAGGCAATATTCATCGTCAGCCGCGGCAAGTCCCACTCATCGAGTACTCGCACTAGCCGCCCGGAATCGACTTCATCTTCAATGATATAGGTCGGTTGCGCCAGAATCCCGAGGCCGTCGCGAGCGGCCTTCACGATCAATTGGCCGTCATTGGCGATGACCGCCCCATCAACTTTTACATGCACCTGTTCGTCGGCGCGGCGGAAGCTGAACTCATTCCAGTTGTCGGCCAGCGTATAGAGGATCAAATCGTGATCGATGAGCTCGGATGGGTGCGTCGGGGTGCCTCGTCGAGCCAGATAGTCAGGTGAGGCAGCTAGCAAACGGCGAGTCTCCCCCAAGCGACGAATGGTGATGGAACTGTCTGCTTCAACCCGTCGCGTACGAATGGCCAGATCCAGACCATTCTCGATAATGTCGTAATACCGGTTCGATGAGATGATCTCGATGGCAAGCGCCGGGTAGAGCTGCCTGAATTGCGCTACGACCGGCATCAGGTGCAACAAAGAAAACGATAGAGAAGCACCGATCCGCAATACCCCCGTTGGTGCGTGAGATCGTGCAGTCACATTTGCTTCGGCTGCTTCCCACGTCGCAAGAAGATCGCGCGCATCCACATAGAGTGCCTCACCCTCGCTAGTGAGGCTCAGTTGGCGTGTTGACCTCTGCACAAGCCTCGCTCCCAGGCGGGCCTCAAGGTTCATGAGATGCCTGCTAATCCCGGACACCGAAAGGTTCAGGGCACTTGCCGCGCGGGTCATGCTCCGCTCTTCAGCAATTTTGGCGAAGACCTGAAATTCCGTCCAGCGGTCCATTGAGTTTGAGGTTCCTATTGTGAGCCAGACAAGCAATAGGATGCCGATGGGCAACGCAAGTGGTTGAACTGTTACGTCCCTCGGTGCGCGCCGCCGATGGCAGCCTCTGGATCTTTTTATTCTGGTCCGCACAGCCTCAAGGGGGCGATCCCCGACCGTCCGGTGTGGGGTGGCTTTCGGACGGGCTGCTTGTGGGGAAGGCCGCGGCGAAAGCTGTCAGTCGCCGATGCTGAAATGTCTGATCTCGTCAACGGCTTCTTGATGTGGTCGCCTGAGACAACCGGCCCGCCGTTGACTGCCGATGTCAACTTGTCATCGATCTGCAGCAACGCGCCTTTGGTGAGCAGGAGACCAAAGGGCAGGATCAGTACGCCCGATACCACGTCGCTGCCGCTGCCAAGGGAGATCGCCTGCACCCGCTGCTGGTTCTTGCCGGAAATCTGCTCCTGGAAAGCCTCGCAGCTAAACTTGGTCCACAGTGCCGCAGCGAACGGTCCGGTCACCACGGGTTTCGCTCAGGCTGGTCGCAGTCCCCCAGCGCAGGCAAAGCCCAAATGGCGATGACAGCGATGATCGAGGTTAAAAAAAGTTCTTTGTGATTTCTCTTGGCCGGGAAACGGCGTGTGTGGTGAGTAACGACTTGCTCGAACGACGTTGCTATCTAAGGGCCAGCGTTCGCCTGTTCCGCCACGGGCATTGCCCGCGACAGCCGCGGACAATGCTGCGCCCACCATCCGCTAGAACCGCTGCGACCAGATGCCCTGCAGCGCATGGGTCTGAGTGCCGCCGCCGATCTGGCCGGTATAGGTCAGGTCGAGGTTGACGCCGCCGCCAACATCGAGGGCGAGCCCCGTGCCCAGCGTCAGCAGGTCGCTGGTGGCCGGCCTGCCGGTAATGCTGAATGAAGGGCCGGTACCAAAGCGGTGCGCCGAAACCGGCGTCTCGGCAAAGGCATGGCGCCAGCCGATCGAGCCGCTGGCGGTCAGCAGCATGTCGCCACCGACCACGAACTGCCGCTCAATACCGAGACCGAGCGACGCGAAGGTCGCGTTGATGAGACTGTCCGTGCTGGTCAGCGCCGCTGCGCCACCAGTTTCGGTAAAACCGTCGGTAGCCTGGATGACATGGGCCAGCCCGGCATAGGGTTTCAGCGACACCGCGCCGAAGTCCAACTCGTGCGAGACATTGGCGAAGACCTGTGTGGTGCCCGATGCGTAGCTGGCGCTGAGCTTATCGACAAAACCGGGGAAGCTGACCTGGCGCGTCGTATGGTTGTCGTGCCGGGTATAGGTCGCCCCGAAGGTCAGCAGCGTGTCGCCGAATTCCCGGCCGCCATAAATTCCCAGGCCATAGTCGGTGCTGCTGGCTGAGGCATTGAGCGTCGCCACCCGCGTGTCCGAGAGGCCGCCCTGCAGCAGCAGGCCCAGCCGCCAGTCGCTGACAAGGCCATCGAGCCCGATCACCACGCCGCCATTCGATGAGCCGACGCCGGCATTGCCACCGGCCGCATCGACGCTGCCGCGCGCGCCATAAAGCTGACCCCAGATGGCGTTGCTGCGGGGCTGCGTATCGGGCATCGGCGTCAGGCTTTCGGTATAAGCGCTCACCTGTGCAGCGCCGTCGTCGAGGGCCGAGAAAGCCTGGTCCACACGGTTGCCGGCCATCTGGCCGATAGCGCTGGCACTTTCCACTGCCCCGCTCGCCTGCGACGCATGCGGTTCGCCTGAAAGCTGGCTGAACGCCGATTGGGTCTCGGCCTACATCAGCCACAACACGGCGTCGTAAAGCGCATTGCCGGCGCCGAGCGCCTCCACGGCAGCGCCGGTCGCCATCTGGTTGCCGGTCGCTCCGGTTTCGATGAAGCCGCGGTCATTGCGCTGGATGGCGACGGATACCGACTGGGCGGCGTAGGAAAGGTTCGGCGCAAAGAAGGCCAAGTCGGTGGTCACCGCGTCGAAGGTGCCACTGATGCTGCCGGCGCTGACAATGGTGAAGGGGCCATTGGTAGGGGGCGGCCCGCCACTGCTGACCCGCACCGTGCCGCCCAGGTTCGCCACGCCAGTGACGGCTAACTGGTCGGCCAGGCCATTGGGATCAATCTGCACATCGAGGAACGAGCCGCTGGCTAAACTGGCGGTGTCGACGCTGAGCACCTGCGAGCCGCCACCCGTCATGTCGATGGTGTCGGTATTGGTCAGGGTGGTGATGCCGGAGAGATTGCCGGTGGCCCGGAGGGTACCGCTATTGGCGAACGTCCCCACGATCCGGTTCTGCGCCTTTACTGTGCCAGCGCTGTTGAAGTTGCCGGTCCACAAGCCGAGGTTCTCGATGGTGCCGTTATTGCTGAGCACATCGCCGCTCCAGGTGCTGT
This sequence comes from uncultured Devosia sp., assembly GCA_963975955.1. Lineage (GTDB taxonomy): Bacteria > Pseudomonadota > Alphaproteobacteria > Rhizobiales > Devosiaceae > Devosia. Next base: position 760 of record CAXBKI010000121.1, on the reverse strand, counting down.
CGGCGGCATTGAGGATGGTGCCCGCATTGGCCACCACACCGCCGATCCATGTCGATCCCCCGGTCGGACCGTTGGCATCAGTGCCGGCGACGTTCTGGATCAGACCGGTATTGGTCTCGACATTGCCATTCCAGGTGCCGCCGGCATTGTGGATAGTCCCCGCATTACCCAGCACCTTGCCATTCCAGACGCCGCCATTCCATACGACAGAGTCATTGCCCCGCACGTCGCCGTGCCAGACTGCGGGTTTGCCGTTCATCACCAGGCCGGCATTGCTGAGGATATCGCCGTCCCAGTTGCCGCCGCCGCCATTAAAGATCCAGTTGGTGTTGCCGTAGATGTCACCGATCCAGTAGCCGATATCGCTTTCATCGGCGCGGTTGTCGTTGATGATATGGCCGGCATTGCTGAGGATATCGCCCCTCCAAGTGCCGCCGGCATTGGCAATGCGGCCCGGCCTGCCATTGGGGTCTAGTGGGCCATTGCTGACGATATTACCGATCCACGTGGCGTCATCGTTGTTGAAGATCCACCCATGGTTGGTGAGCACATTGCCCTCCCACCCCAGGTTGTTGTGAATGTCGTGGGTATTGCTGGCGAGGTTGGCCACGTAAAGGGCGTTGTTCTGGAACCAGCCGGCATTGTCGAGATCGTCATACACGGTGCCGTCATTGACCAGGGTGCCGAAGTTGGCGATGGTCTTGGGGATGCGGATGCGCAGTGTTGCCCCTTCTGCCACATAGACGGTCGCGCCGACCCC
>CAXBKI010000120.1:0-7460 GCA_963975955.1 uncultured Devosia sp. | reverse complement strand
CGACGAGAAGATATGGATACATTACTGTTCCTCGTCCTTGCTGGCCTTGAGCGCCCGCAACCGCTCGAAATAATCCAGCCGCTTGCGGTAATCCCGTTCGGCGCCACGCTCGACCGGTTCGTAGAATTTCTGCCGGCCGATGCTTTCGGGAAAATACTGCTGGCCGGAAAAGCCCTCGGGCGTGTCGTGGTCATAGACATAACCCTCGCCATAACCGGACCCCTTCATCAGCTTGGTCGGGGCATTGAGGATGACCATGGGCGGCATGGGCGAGCCGGTGGATTTCGCCACGCTGCTGGCCGCCTTGAAGGCGGTATAGACCGCGTTCGATTTGGGCGCGAGCGCCAGATAGACCACGGTCTGGGCCAGCGCCAGTTCCCCTTCGGGCGACCCCAGCATCTGGAACGCATCGCGTGCGGCCACGGCCTGCGGCAGCGCCTGCGGATCGGCCAGCCCGATATCCTCGACCGCCATGCGGATCAGTCGCCGCGCGAGGAACAGTGGGTCCTCGCCGGCATCGAGCATGCGCGCGAAATAATACAGCGCCGCATCCGGATCTGAACCGCGGATGGTCTTGTGCAGTGCCGAGATCAGATTGTAGTGCCCGTCCTGCGCCTTGTCGTAAATCGGCGCCCGACGCTGCACGACGGTGAGCAAACCGGCCGCGTCGAGCATCTCGCCCTGCTTGGTGGAGGCCAGAACCTCCTCCACAAGCCCCAGCAAAGCCCGTCCGTCGCCATCTGCCAAGGTCAGCAGGGTCTGCCGGGCCTCGGGCTGCAGCGGCAAGGTGGCCCCTGTCAGGGCTTCGGCACGAGTCACCAGTGCTTCAAGATCCTCGGCGGACAATGACTCAAAGCGCAGCACCTGGCTGCGCGAGAGCAGAGCCGCATTGAGTTCAAAGGACGGGTTCTCCGTGGTCGCGCCCACCAGCACCACCGTGCCGTCTTCCATCACCGGCAAGAACCCATCCTGCTGCGCGCGGTTGAAGCGATGGATTTCATCGACGAACAGCAGGGTCTTGTGACCGCTCAGCCGCTCGAAGCGCGCCTTCTCGAACACCTTCTTGAGATCGGCTACCCCGGAAAAAACGGCAGAGATCTGCTCGAAATTGTAACCGATCTGGTCGGCCAGCAATCGCGCGACGGTGGTCTTGCCCGTGCCCGGCGGTCCCCACAGGATCAGCGACCCCAGCCGCCCCGAGGCGATCATGCGCCGCAGCGTGCCATTGGCGCCCAGCAAATGGCCCTGCCCGATGACCTGATCGAGCGAGCGCGGCCGCAACTGGTCGGCCAGCGGGCGGGCAGTGTCGCTATCGACGACGCTTTCGGGGTCAGCAGCAAACAGATCGGCCATGCACAATCATCGTTTCAAGGTCATCGGCGCGCGGCGCCGTCAGACAATATTTGGGCAGCAAGACGCTTGCTGACAGCTTCTGGCAGGGGTGAACCCTATTGGTTCTCCTGCCAAACAAGAGGAAGAACACCATGATAGACCATTCCGGCATCAGCGTAACCGACTTTGACCGATCCAAAGCGTTCTATGAACAGGCACTGGCCCCATTGGGCGCTTCGTTTCTGGTGCTTGTGCCGCCCGAACACACCGGGGGTGTCAAGGTCGGCGGCATGGGCACCGATTCTGCAACCTTCTGGCTGACCGAGGGCGAGGCGCAGAACCCGCCAGTCCATTTTGCCTTTTCTGCGGCGACGCGCGATCAGGTCGATGCCTTCTACGGCGCCGCCATTGCCGCTGGCGGTGTGGACAATGGCAAGCCCGGACTGCGCCCCCACTATCATGCCTCCTATTATGGCGCGTTCGTGCGCGACCTGGACGGCAACAATATCGAAGCCGTCTGCCACGCCCCCGGCTAATGCCAACGGCTCAGATGGTCCGGCTCCAAGCCGCCCTTTGCGGCGACATGGCCGTAACGTCCAGCTCCAGCAAATGGGGTTGGTCGGCGCCGGCCAGTCTCTTGGCGCCGAGCTGGTTGCGCCGGGCCATTTCCGGGTCTCGTGGCTTGCGTTTCGCATCCCGCCCAACCGACTGGATGCGGCGCATGTTCTCGTCCAGCCCGCACGTCACATGAACCACGCATAGGGGTGGCCTTGCCTGCCCCAATGCTACAATCCGCGCCCACTCGGCCTGTCCCCAAGGGTCTTCCCCGGCCAGAACAGTTGTCAGGACGACGGGGACATGAGTGGGCAGCTTGTGGATCAGGTCATGGGCTATCGCTTCGACCTGTTCGACCGTTGCGATAAACTCAGGCGATTTGAACTCGGTCAGGGCAAAGGCAAGGTTGTAGACAGTGTGGATGTCGAGCAGTCGCCCCTCAACGATACTGGCCAGTTCCCGCCCGATCGTCAGCTTGCCGACCCCGGGATACCCGTTCAGAACGATGATCATGCGTTCTCCACCCTTGCTGTCACGACAGGATAGCAAGGGTGGCAGGAAGCGTCACTGTTGGTCGGCCAGTTGCCTTGTCGCCACCCTCTTGGCGCATCAGCCACTCACATAGCTGCGCGTCACCTGACCGTCGCGCTGCAACACGATCTGCCAGGTCCGCGTGCGCTGCGACGCCGTCTTGGCGAAGGCCTGAGCCGTGTCCATGGCAACATCGTTGAGTGACAGGATGACATCGTCGACCTTCAGGCCCATTTGCGCTGCCGGCGAGCCCGGCTCGACGCCGGTGACAATAACCCCCCTGGTGTCGTAGGGCAGGCCTTTGGTCTCGGCCAGCGCGTTGTCGATCTGGCGCACGCTGGTGCCGGCAAAGCGCGAATTACCGCTGATTGCCGCCAGCATGCTGTCATCGGCAACCGGTGCAGCCTCGACGGTGAAGTCGACGCTGTCGGTCCTGCCGCCGCGCAGACGCTCAATCTTTGTGGTCTGCCCGATCGGCTTGGTCGCCAGCCGGAAGTTGAACGCGCTGGGATCATCGACGGCAATACCATCCACATTCAGGATAACGTCGCCCGAGGCAAAGCCGGCTCGGGCAGCGGGACCGTCTGGCGCCACTTCGGTGATCAGCGCGCCATGCGGCGCCGCCATGCCCATGCTCGCGGCAATGTCGGCATTGACTGCCTGCAACTTGGCGCCGAACCATGGCCGCACGATCTGGCCCCCGGCGATGCCGGCTTCAGCCACCAGATGCGCCATATTGGCGGGAATGGCGAACCCAATTCCGACCGAACCACCCGTTTGCGAATAGATCGCCGTATTGATCCCCACCAGGTGGCCATCCATGTCCACCAGAGCCCCGCCCGAATTGCCCGGATTGATGGCCGCATCGGTCTGGATGAAGAACTCATAATCGGAGCGCTCGACGCCCGTGCGAGCCAGCGCCGAAACAATGCCACTGGTCACCGTCTGGCCGACGCCGAACGGGTTGCCGATGGCCAGCACCAGATCGCCGACCTCCAGACTGTCGGAATCCGCAAAGGTAATCGCCGGGAAGACCGCGTCGGCCGGGTCGCGCACGCGCAGCACGGCCAGATCGGTCTGGGCATCCTCGATGACGATGTCGACCGCAAATTCGCGGCCATCCGACAGCGCGATGCGCACGTCGGTTGCGCCTTCGATGACGTGGCGATTGGTGAGGATCACGCCGCCCGCATCAACGATAACGCCCGAGCCCAGCGCCTGCGACTCGCGCGGTCGGCTCTGGAATTGCCCCCGACCAAAGAAGCGCGAGAAGAACGGATCATTGGCAAATGGGGAGGCGGTCTGTTGTTCGATACGGGTGGCATAGACGTTGACCACCGAGGGCGACACCGACTTGACGATCGGCGAGAAGCTGAGCTTGACCGCAGCGTCGCTGGTCGGGACGGCTCTGGCAGCATCGGCGGGCGTTACCACGTTTTCCTGCGACGCAGCGGCAACCTGCGCCACGCTCGGGGCATTCCAGGGGGCGAAAGCCAGGGTTCCTCCGATTGCCAGAATCGCAATTGCAGCTCCAGCCATGAGCAGCGTCCGCATCGACATTGACCTAACCTCCAGCCATAGTGGCCGCATACCGATTTCCGGTAGCGCGCCCGTGAGGCAAACGCCCGGAATCAGGCATGAAAATGGCGTCATGCAGCTGACGCATTCTACGGCCAAATAATCGTTTGCGTGCAGGGCCCCCCGGCCCTATATGCAGCGCTCATTTTCTCGCAGTCCCAGCCCTGAAAGGCCAGTCGTCCATGACCACCGAGCCGAACCGCGTTTACCCGAACACCTCCGCACTCATCGCGGCCGAAGCCCCCGATTTTCCGGCTTTCCTGTTCTCCGAACGTGAACTGCACAGGGCCACCAAAGTCTTCAAGAAGGGCTTTGACGGACTGCTGACCTATGCGGTCAAGTGCAACCCCTCCCCGCACATCATCGCCCAGCTCCATCGCGAAGGTTTGAAGGCCTTCGACGTGGCCTCCAATACCGAGATGGAACTGGTGCGCGATAATGCGCCGGGCGCCGTGATGCACTACAACAACCCCATCAAGAACAAGCGCGAAATTGCCCGCGCCTATGATGAGTTCGGCGTTCGCTCCTTCACCATCGACCATCCACAGCAGCTCGACCAGCTCGCCGCTGTGGTGTCGCCATCGCGCGACGTGGAAGTGACGACCCGTTTCAAGGCCGGCAAGGCGCTCAAGTCCTATGACTTCGGCATCAAGTTCGGCGTGATGGAACAGGGCGCCGCCGAGATCGTCACCATGGTCGAGCAGATGGGCTACACACCCAGCCTGTGCTTCCATGTCGGCAGCCAGTGCGAAGATGCCTATGCCTATGAACGCCATATCGCTGCCGCTGCCCGCATCGTCGAGGAATCCGGCATCGAACTCAAGCGCCTCAATATCGGCGGCGGCTATCCGGCCCCTTACCCGACCAGCGAAGCACCGCCGATGGACTACTACTTCGAGACCATTGCAACGGCCGTAAACGATCACTTCGGCGAGAAGCGCAAGCCCGAGCTGATCATCGAGCCCGGCCGTGCGCTGGTCACGTCCTCCACCTCGCTGCTGCTGCGCGTCAAGCACCAGCGCGGCGGCCAGTCGGTCTATGTCAATGACGGGGCCTATGGCAGCCTGATGGAAGTCAAGTTCATGCACTTCACCCCGCCGGTTCGCGTCTGGCGCGGCGCCCGTGTACACGACAATGACCAGGTGTTCTCCGATTTCACCATCTGGGGCCCGACCTGCGACAGCTACGACGTGCTGCCCCAGGTGTTCACCCTGCCCGCCGACATCGACGAAGACGACTGGATCGAGTTCGGGCTGATGGGTGCCTACACGCAGGCTTCGCTCACCCCATTCAACGGCTTTGACCGCCGTGACCAGTTCTGGGTCGAAGAAGCCTATACCGGCAAGGATCAGCAGCCCGAATAGCCTGCCCCAAGCCATCAAGAATTGATCCCCGCCACGGCGGGGATTTTCGCTTCTGCCCACCCGCCTTTTCCCCCCCGATCCTCCAATCATATCGGAACTGAAAATGCAGCCTGTCCTGCCACTCGCCGAGCTCGGCCGACGGATCATGATCAATGGTCCGACAAATTCAGGAAAGTCCACGCTGGCCGAGGCAATTGCCCGCAAGCTGGACATAATGCCGGTTCATCTCGACCAATTCAGTCATCTGCCAGATACCGATTGGGTACCCCGCGACAAGGCTGAGTTCCACGCCTTGCATGACGTGGCAATCCTGAATGACGAATGGGTAATGGATGGCAACTACACAGCCATCATGCCGCAACGCTATGCCCGCGCGACGGGCATCGTGGTGCTCGACGACCACTTTCTCAATCGCTACATACGCTATTTCCGGCGAACCCTGTTCCAGCAACAGCGCGTTGGCGGTCTTGCCGGCGGCCGCGATAGCGTCAAATGGGAGATGATCGCCTGGATCTGGAAGACCCGTGACGCCGGCAAGTATCGCCGGATGGGCATCCAGAGCGGCCTTCCCATGGTCACCTGTCACTCGCTTGCAGAACTCGAGCAACTCTACCAGGCGTGGGCGCTGCCAAGGCGCTCCCCGTAGCGTCACCCGCCAAGCTGGGGCGCCTGCAGGAGATTGCCGGCAACCAGGCTCTGAGCCGTAGTCAGGATCGTGCTCTCACCGGAGCTAAAAGCTTTGCCAAGCAGGGCCTCGCCCTTGGCGCGCGCATAGTATTTTTCCTTGCCGATATCGTTGACGATCAATCTTGCAGAACCGCCAAACCGAGCCAAGAGTCTGACGACCCAGTCCGGCGCGATCCGCCGGGTGATGGCGAGATGAGGATAGGCACTCGCCAGAATGGCAGCCATCTGCGGGAATGACACGTAATCCGACGCCGCCAGATAACGCTCACCGATCGAACCGGCGTGCCGAAGCGCCGCCACGTGCATCAGCGCCACGTCGCGCACATCAACGACAGAGAGACCACAACGCGGCAGAGCCGGCAATGAACCCTGCATCACGGACAGCACCATTTTTACCGACGCATTGCAGCGATCATCCAGCACGGGCCCAAGGACCAGCCCGGGATGAATGGTGGTCACGTTCAGATCCTCATTGCGGGCATAGGCCCATGCCACCCGCTCCGCTTTGGTCTTGCCGATGCAGTCGGCCCAAGGCAACTGGACCGCAGCGAGGTCGGTAAAATCCACTTCACTGTAAATGCGCTGGCCATTGGCATGCTGGTGACCGTAGCCAATCGTAACGGCTGAGGATGTCACCACAACCCGCCTAACACCGGTCAGCGTCGCAAAGCGCATCACCCGCTCGGTGCCATCCACGGCAGGACCGATGACCTTGCGGGTATCCCGTGGTTCCTCACCAAGCACCTGCGCCGCCGAGTGAACAATCGCATCCACCTTGAGCATGGCCTTCAGCCAGCCATTGTCCAGCATCAGGTCCAGTTTGACGAAGCTGAGACGATAGAGCACCTCATCGCCCAAGGCAGCGACAACGGCGCGCCGCACACTGTCGGCAGTGGCCTCCGAACGCACGGAGCCCCGCACACTGAAGCCGGCACGCAACAGCTCAATCACGGTCCATTTGCCAACGAAGCCGCTGGCGCCCGTCACCAGGACCAAATCCCCCGTCATCCATATCCCCAACAAAAAAGACGGCCACGGAATGAACCGCAGCCGCCTTCAAAAGTCTATCCGGTACCGAAGCTTACGCTGCTTCGTACTCGTCGTCCTCACGGGCCTGCACAGGACCGCTATCGAGGCCCTTGGCATTGACGTCGCGATCAACGAACTCGATCACGGCCAGAGCGGCATTGTCGCCATAACGGAAGCCAGCCTTCATGATGCGGATATAGCCGCCCTGACGTTCCTTATAGCGCGGGCCAAGCACTGCAAACAGCTTGGCGACCTGGCCTTCATCACGGATCTGCGCAATCGCCTGACGGCGAGCATGCAGGTCGCCGCGCTTGCCCAGAGTGACCAGCTTCTCGACGATCGGACGCAGTTCCTTGGCCTTTGGCAGCGTCGTGACGATCTGCT
>CAXBKI010000119.1:0-7474 GCA_963975955.1 uncultured Devosia sp. | reverse complement strand
ATGGCTGGCGTTGCGGCAGTCTGACAGACACCCGTCATCAACGGGCGCAGGGATCGCGACGCCGGTCCATGGCAACTATTCGAGGTGGTACTGATACGGCCATTTCGCACTACGGGTGGCGGGCCACGCCCAAGCCGTCATCTGGTTGCAACGGGCTCTAGAAGCCCATTGCCGATTTTGTCGCGAATGCGACAATGATGAGCGCCACGAGACCGAGGCCGAGCATGACCGGCCTGGGCAAGGACGGCGTGGCGGAAGTCGCCACGGCGCGCTGCGACACAACGAGCGAGGCGATGACCAGGGCCAGGCCCAGAGCCGTGCCGATCCATTCCAACGTCGCCAGCAGGGTCGACATCGGATTGGGCGGCACCGGAAAAATGCGGTAGAGATCGAGCAGATAGACGCCGACGAAGCCGATACCGGCAAGTGTCGACCAGCGATATCCGCTGCCGGTTTTCGTGATGGTATAGGCCAATACGAGGCTCCCCAGACCAAGCACCGTCAAAAACACGTTGAATGCGGCGAGCACGATGGAGGGATAGGCGCTAAAATCGCGCGTTTCGACAAATCCCCCAGGAACCATAGACGCCAGGTTCAGGGCAGAGGCGACCAGGAGCGCGGTGACGACAAGACGGGAATTGCGCATTCGGCTAATCCTTGGATGAACTGGACAACTTCACTGACGCTCCGGCGCTTTCGCCTGGCGCCAGCATTGCGGTGAACATGCTGAACACGCGGTCGTTGAGGACGAGGCTCTCCTGCAGGTCGAGATCTTGCGTGTTAAGGGCAAACCAGCGGTCGGCTTCGCGCGCAGCGGCGAATGCCATGTCCGTCAGCAAGGCGAGCGGCAGGTCCGAGCGCACGGCGCCGATCTGCTGTCCGGCTTCGATCAGCCGCGCGAACCGGGCGTGAAGTGCTTCGAGCAAGTCCGCGATGGCCGCCTGCGCCGCCACATCCTGGTAGATGCCACGTCCCAGTTCGGCCAGGCGGTCATTCTGCTGGAGGACCTCGGTCACATGACCAAAGAGCGCGGCAGTCTGTTGCCAGTAATCCGCGACGGACTCCGGCTGGAGCGGCTTTGCGTCGATCAGGCGGGCAAGTTCGGTGATCGCACGCTCGATAACGGCGCGATATAGCTCGCCCTTGTCCGCGAAATAATAATAAGCCTGTCCCTTGCTGAGCGCGGCGCGCGCCAGAATCCGGTTCATCGATGCGCCCTCGAACCCGAGCAGCCTGAATTCTTCTTCCGCTACATCGAGCCAGGCTGCACGCTGTTGGTCTGGCAGTTGGCGCAGTCGCAAACGTGCCTGAAGTCGCTGATCCACAGGTCGGCCCATAATAGTAATCCCCGTCGTTAATCCACCTTTAGACCACCGGTCTAAAGGTGCCCAGCCATACAGGCGAGATGGTTGTTCGGGCGGCGACACTAGAGCTTGATCATGTCCGATGGCGCGTTGCGTCTCGCCCTGGCACGCGACCTCGATGCCAGGCCCAGTGGCTGTTCGGCGACCGCGGCCATGACGCCGACTGGTTCAGGGGCGCCCTGCAGGAGAGGTATGCAGCCCTGAAATCCCGCAACGAGCCGTCAGCTACGACAGGCGACGCCCTCGACGGCGCAGCCGTATCGAGACTGTGTTCGGTCGCCCCAAGCGCGGAGCCGGATGATCTTCCAGACGGTTGGCCGGTTGGTCTGGGCTGGATTCATGGCATGAGTTGCTGGCGAAGCGTCGGGTCGGCGTGCAACCGGCGCTACCCGCCAACAGCACGGAACTGTGCGGCGATCGGTGGGATACCGGGGCATCGGGAGCATTCGGCAGGGATGGCGGGTGGGGAGGGATTCGAACCCCCGGGACGCTTGCACGCCCGCCGGTTTTCAAGACCGGAGCAATCGACCACTCTGCCACCCACCCGTGGGGTGAGCCTTTAGCGGCAGAGTGGCGGGCTGTCCAGTGGATCAGGGCAGCAGAATGACAGAGCCTGTGGTTTGTCGCCCTTCGAGCGCGCGATGGGCCTGGGCCGCCTCGGACAAGGGGAAAGTCTGGCTGATCTGCACCTGGATCGAACCATTGGCGATGGCCTCGAACAGAAGCCTGGCCCCTGCCAGCAGCGCGCTGCGGTCGGCCAGATAGTGCAGACCGGTCGGGCGCGTCACGTATAGCGATCCCTTGCGCGACAGGATGGTGATATCGGGGATGGACACCACGCCGGAGGCATTGCCAAAGCTGGCAAGCAGGCCGCGCGGTCGCAGGCAGTCGAGCGATTTTTCAAATGTCGACTTGCCGACGCCGTCATAGACGACGTCGACGCCGCGGCCATTGGTGATCTCGCGCACCCGCGCGGCAAAATCCTCGGTTGTGTAGTTGATCACGTGATCGCAGCCATGTGCCTTGGCCAGGGCGGTCTTGTCATCGCTACCGGCCGTGCCGATGACCGTGGCGCCCAGCGCCTTGGCCCATTGGGTCGCAATCAGGCCCGTGCCCCCGGCGGCTGCGTGCCAGAGTATCGTCTGCCCCTTAGCGACAGGCCAGGTCTGGAACAGCAGGTAATAGGCCGTCAGGCCCTTGAGCATGACGGCAGCGGCTGTCTGGTCGTCGACGGCATCGGGGATGGGGACAAGACGGTCTGCAGCGACCAGTCGTTCGGCGGCATAAGCGCCGATCTGTCCCTGATAGGCGACGCGATCGCCAACCTTGAAGTCGCTGACGCCATCGCCCAGGGCGGTGATGACCCCTGCCCCTTCATTGCCGGCGACAAACGGGGTCTGCACGGGATACAGACCGGAGCGCTGGTAGGTATCGATGAAGTTCAGGCCGATGGCCGTCTGGCGCAGGGCAACCTGGCCCGAGCCGGGCGCGCCGACCGCATGGTCTTCAAAACTCAGAACGTCGGGACCGCCGGTGTGGTGAACGATAATTGCTTGGGTCATGGTATCATCCTGAATTGGCGCAGCGCCGCCTGGTGCCGGCCGGCCGCGTCGGTACTGCTGCCTTCCTGTGTAGGCCGGGCGTGGCGCCGGCAAAAGCCTTAACAGCAGAGTTTTCTCCGCCCTGCGGCATTGCGCAGCACAAAGCTGTCGTCGCATCGCTGGTATCGCCCGGCCTGGCAGTGATAGCCTTGGCGCAACTGGTCCGAGAAGAGAATTTGATGGAATCGTTCACGCCGCTCACCGCTGCCATTGGCGGCAGTCTTATTGGTCTGGCCACAGCCGTCTTGTGGTTGGGCAATGGCCGCATTGCCGGGATATCGGGCATTTTTGGCCAATTGCTGCCGCCGGTGCAGACCGTGCTCTGGCGGCTGGTGTTTCTGGTGGCGATGGTGGTCTCGGCTTTTGTCGTGGCGCGCCTGCTGCCCGGTATCGGCATGGGCGGCGAGGTTCCGGCAACGCTGGTGGGCGCGCCGCCGGCCTGGGGCATCCCGACGCCGGTCTGGCTGGCCATCGCCGGGCTTCTGACCGGCATCGGTACCAAGATCGGCAATGGCTGCACCTCCGGCCATGGCGTTTGCGGCCTGGCGCGGCTATCGCGCCGCTCGCTGGTGGCCGTGCTGGTGTTTTTCGGGGTGGCCATGCTCACCGTCGCCGTGACCGGAGTGGTTTGATGAACAGTCTCAAGCTGCCTTATCTGGCCACTGCTGCCCTCAGCGGCGCTCTGTTCGGGGCCGGCATGTATGTCTCGCAGATGGTCGATGCGCAAAAGGTACTGCGCTTTCTCGATATCACCGCCATGGCTTCGGGTGGCTGGGATCCGAGCCTGGCATTCGTCATCGTTCCGGCCATCTTGATCATGTTCGCTGCCGTGCAGTTCAGCCGTCGCCGGCAGCAGGCCCCATTGTTCGATCAGACCTTCCACGAACCCGAATACGACAGGATCGACCGGCGGCTGGTCGCGGGCGCCGCGCTGTTTGGCATTGGCTGGGGCATGGCGGGCATCTGCCCGGGACCGGCCATTTCGCTGATCGCGTTCTGGCCCGACGAGCTGTGGATCTTTCTCGTCACCATGCTGATCGGCTCATATGCGGGCAGCCTGCTGGTACCCAGCGGGCACGCCATGCGCCTGGTGGAAGCCAAATGAGCGGCCTTGATAGCGACGCCATTGTGGTGGGTGGCGGACTGGCCGGCATGGCGGCCGCCATTGCCGTCGCCAAGGCCGGCTTGCGGACCGTTCATCTGGCGCCGACAGCCCCGCCGGACCGGCGTACATCGGCACTGATGATGCCCAGCGTGGACTATCTGCGCAGCGCCGGGCTGATCGATGCTCCCGCCGCGCTTGGTCACCCGCTGACCCAGATCCGCATCATTGACGCCACCGGCCGCCTGATCCGGGGGCCCGAGACGCTGTTCGACGCGACTGAGGCCGGACTGGAGGCTTTCGGCTGGAACTTTGCCAACAGCGCCCTGCTCGAGCAGTTCCACGCCGTCGCGGCTACCCTCGGCAATCTGGACACGCGCACCCTGGGGGCCAACGCCATGGTGCGCGCCGGCGGCGGCTGGGCAGTCACCCTGAGCGATGGCACGACAGTGCACGCCCCGCTGGTGGTGGGCGCCGATGGCAAGCAGTCCCTTGTGCGCCGGAGCGCAGGCCTGCGTGTCAGCGAGCACAAGTTCAACCAGTCCGCCCTGGTCTGCGACCTCGAACTGGGCCGCCCGATTGGCGGCACCTCGATTGAGTTCCACTATCCCAAGGGGCCGTTCACCCTGGTTCCGGCAGGCGGCAACCGCGCCAATCTGGTGTGGATTGACGATGCCGGCGTGCTCGCCGCGGCGCAGGCCGGGGGCCACGATCACCTGGCGCAGTTGTTCGTCGAGAAATCGCAGCGGCTGTTTGGCGGCATTAGCCTGGCAACGCCCGCATTCATCTTTCCGCTCGGCATGCTCAGCGTTGCCAGTGCCGGGCTGGACGGGGTCGTGCTGACCGGCGAGTCGGCCCATGCGTTTCCGCCGATCGGCGCCCAGGGGCTCAATCTGGGCCTGCGCGATGTGGCCGATCTGGCGGCGAGCCTGGCGGACATCGACCGGTCACAACCGGGTTGGGGCAACGCCGTCAGCACCTTCTATGCCCTTCGCCGTGCCGCCGATCTGGCGCGAACCGGCACCATGGTGGATACCCTGTTCCGCTCGCTGCTGGCCGACATGATCCCGGCCCAGGCCCTGCGGGCGGGCGGGTTGTGGGCGCTCAAGCTGGCGCCGGGCCTGCGCAGGCAGGCCTTCGACCTGGGCATGGGCCAGCGCTAGGCAAAACAAAGGGCGCGGTCACCCGCGCCCTTTTTTGCATCTGCATCAGTCGGCCAGCCTGGCTTGCCAGGTTTACTGGGCAGCTGGCGCCGGGGTCTCTGCCGGCGCGGCAGCGCCATCGGCAGCCGGACCTTCGAGCTGCTTGCGCAGGGTCTCGGCCCGATCCTGCAGGACCTGCTCAAGCGCGTTCTCGCCCGAGGTTTCCTTGCGGAACTCGTCGAAGGTGATCGCCGCGTCGCCATCATAGGTGGCGGTGAACCCGGCCAGGTTGACCTCGATGGTCAGATCCTGGTTCTGCCGGTTCTTGGCGATGAGCTTGAGCGTGCTGCCCTTCTTGAGCGAATTCACATACTGCTCGTTGATCACCAGCTGGGTCGCGCACGAGGTGGGGTCGCACAGCATGTAGGGCACGCGCACCGGTTTGGAGCCGTCGATCTGCCAGGTCAGGCCGAACGGCAGCAGCACGCCCAGCGGCACGGCGGCAACGGCGAGCAGGCGGCTTTCCTGGCCCGGATCATCGCGCAGCAGGAACGAGCCGAGGAACTGACCATTGGCCAGGATCACCTGGCGCATGATGCAGGCCTTCTGCCCATCGGGCAGCGGATCGCAGACCTTGAGCCAGTTACTGGAAGGGGCAGCGCCTTCACCTGCCGGGGCTGCAGCGGCGTCAGCCGCCGGTGCCGGCGTGGTGGCAGCATCTGGAGCAGGCGTTGCGTCTTGTGCAAAAGCCGACAGCGAGGACAGCATGAGCGCAGCCACCGCAAATCCGGCGACGAGAGGTTTCCTGAAGTTCATAGAATATCCTTGGCTTCCTTGGCGGTCCCGGTGACTTGACGCCACCTTACATTTGAACTGCCCTTCAAGTGCTTAAATCGGGCAATACCATGACCAACCCGTCATGCCAAAGCATTATGGCGAGACAGGGTTTATGTCAGGACATCAGGCGACATTTTCCACCAGCCGCGCCAGGCGCGACAGAATCGCGGCGGCGCCCTTGAGGCGGTCATTGGGTGTGGGCCAGTTGCGGGCGAACACCAGTTTCTGATCGGGCTTGATCCGCACCTGGCTGGCGGGGTCGCTGACCATCTTGACCAGGCCGGCGGGATTGGCAAACTCGTTATTGCGCAGGGTGATGACCGCGCCCTTGGGTCCGGCATCGACCTTTTCGACATTGGCCTGGCGGCACAATGCCTTGACCAGAATCACCTTGAGCAGCGCCTCGACCTCTTCGGGCAACGGTCCGAAGCGGTCGATCAGCTCGGCACCGGCAGCGTCGATGTCGCGGATATCGGTCAGATCGCCCAGGCGGCGGTAGAGCTGCATGCGCAGCTGCAGATCGGGCACATAGTGCTCGGGGATCATCACCGGCATGCCCAGCGAAATCTGCGGGCTCCACTCGTTCTTGTCCTCGTAGTCCTCATCACCATTCTTGAGATTGGCAACCGCCTCCTCCAGCATGGATTGATAGAGCTCGTAGCCGACTTCGCGGATATGGCCGGACTGTTCGTCGCCCAGCAGGTTCCCTGCCCCGCGAATGTCCAGGTCGTGACTGGCCAGCTGGAAGCCCGCCCCCAGGCTTTCGAGCGATTGCAGCACCCCCAGACGGCGTTCGGCAGTGTCGGTGAGCTTGCGATCGGGCGGCACGGTGAACAGCGCATAGGCGCGGGCCTTGGCGCGACCGATACGGCCACGGATCTGATAGAGTTGGGCCAGCCCGAAATGATCGGCGCGATGGACAATCAGCGTGTTGGCGTTGGGAATGTCCAGCCCCGATTCGACGATCGTGGTGGCCACCAGCACATCGAACTTGTTGTCGTAGAACGCATTCATCACATCGTCGAGTTCGCCTGGAGCCATCTGCCCATTGGCCACCACGAAGGAGACCTCGGGAACGTGTTCCTTGAGGAACTCGGCGATCTCGACCTGGTCCTTGATGCGCGGCACGACGTAAAAGCTCTGGCCGCCGCGATATTTCTCGCGCAACAGGGCTTCGCGCACCGATAGCGCGTCGAATGGCGAAATGAAGGTGCGGATCGCCAGGCGATCGACAGGCGGCGTTGCCAAAAGGCTGAGATCGCGCACCCCGGTCAGCGCCATCTGCAAGGTGCGCGGGATCGGGGTCGCCGTCAGGGTCAGCACATGCACATTGGCCTTGAGGTCCTTGAGGCGCTCCTTGTGCCCCACGCCGAAATGCTGTTCCTCATCGATGATCAGAAGGCCCAGGTCGCGGAACTTTATGGTCTT
>CAXBKI010000118.1:0-7482 GCA_963975955.1 uncultured Devosia sp. | reverse complement strand
TCTTGAGCTCGCCATAGGATATGGTTTCGAGGCCGGCGATCATGCGCAGCAGGGTGGACTTGCCGCAGCCCGACGGGCCGACCAGCACCACGAAGGAGCCATGATCGATGTCAAGGTCGATGCCTTTGATGGCAACAAACTCGCCATAAACCTTGACGATGTCGCGCAGCGTTACTTTGGCCAAAACGGAGTCTCCTGGCGCTTGTGTTGGTCAGCACAGTTGGTCTGTGCGCTTGTGCAGGCCAGATCGCAAAAGGGCCGCAGACCCGGTGGAGCGACCAGTCCGGTCACGTCTTGCCCCCCTGCGCCGCCGGTGCACCGGGAATGGCGACCAAAAGACCGCCATCGGCGCGGACCACGTCACCCGTGATGAAACTGGCCGCATCCGAGAGCAGAAACGCCACCAGCTCGGCGATTTCGTCGGGCCGACCGCGCCGTCCGAGCGGGTGCATGCGATCGATTGCCGCCGAGAGCGCCTGTGGGTCGGGGTCCAGCGCAATGGCATCGCGCAGCATCGGCGTATCCACCGATCCCGGCGCCACGCCGTTGACGCGCACGCCATAAGGGGCCTCGTCAAGCGCCAGCGATCGGACCAGCCCGACCAGACCGTGCTTGGAGACGACATAGGCAGCCGCGCCCGCCTGGGCGGCAAAGCCCTGTACCGAGCTCATCATCACCATGGCCCCACGGGCCCGCCGCAGTGCAGGCAGCGCCGCCCGGGCTATATTGAAGCCGCCGGTCAGGTTGATGGCGATCACCTCGTTCCACAGCTCCGGCGATGTCTCGGCAACCGTGCCATAGCGCTGAATGCCGGCATTATGGGAGACGCCGTGCAGCGCGCCGAAGCGGTCGCCGGCCGCCTGTACGGCGCGCGCGCAGTCGGCAAACTCGCCCACCGAGCCGGCAACGGCGATGGCGCGCCCCCCCAACTGCTGCTGCAGTGCCTCGAGCGCTTCCCGGTCGACATCCAACAGCACCAGATTGGCACCCGCATTGGCGAGATGGGCGGCGACCGCTGCGCCAATTCCGTTGTCCGCGCCGGTAACCAGGACCGTGCGATCGGTAAAATTCATGCATCCCTCCTGCGGGGCTTCAGACGACAGCTGCGGCATCAGGCAGCCCGCGCGCGTTCAAGGTGACTGAGCGGAACGCGCGTCTGCTGCCGGGGATCGGCCATGGGCGAGGCAAACACGCCACTTAGCGGCATCGCAGCGGCGCCAAGGGCCGCCGCATGCGGCACTGCAGCTCGATGAATGGTCGGCAGATGGTGGTCGTGATGCGCCAGTTGCTCGTGCACCAGCTGGATCAGCTCGTCGGCCAGGCGCAGGGGCAGGCGACCACCCAGGATCACCGCATCGGGATCGACAATCAGCGCGACATGACGAACCGCCTCGGCCAGATGGATACTGGCGCGCTTGAGCCACTGCGTGATCAGCGCCCGGCCCCGATCGTCCGTATTGGTGAGATCGGCGGCACAGGTGACGTCATAGCCGTGCTGCTGGAGAAACTCCAAAAGCAGGAGCAACGAGAACACATGCCCGAGCGGCACCGGGTCGCCATCGGAAAGACCGTCCCCCTCGCCGACCATCGTCCAGCTGATCTCGCCGCCCAGCCCCATCACCCCCTGGTGGCAGCGCCCGTCGAGGATGAGGCCGCCGCCGGTGCAGGCGCTGACATAGATATAGAAGAACGTGTTGCTTTCGGCGCCGAAGCCATACTCGTATTCGGCCATGGTGGCGGCGTTGGACTCGTTGTCGATGTAGAGCGGCTTGCCGGTGAGTTCCGCCAGCGCCGATCGCACATCGAAATCTGCCCAGCATTCATAGCCCTCAGGCTTGCCGGGAAACTGAATTTCCCCAATCCAGCCGGGAATGGCCAGGCCAATGCCGGCCAGTCGGGCCTCATCGATCAACCGGCCACGCTGAAAATGCGACAGCGCTTCGGCGGTGAGACGGACGAATTCGTCGGGCAGAATATGCGCCTTCTCGTGGTGCACACGCCCGCGGACGGCGCCGACGGCGTCGATGGCCAGCACGGTCATGTGATCGCGATCGATATCGATGCCGATCGAAAAGCAGCCGTCAGGATTGATCTCGAGTTCGATTGCCGGCTGCCCCCGCAGGCCATGGCGTCGGCGCGCTTCGAGCACCAGACCTTCGTCGAGCAACTTGTCAACAATTGTTGCAATGGTCGGCTTGGTCAGTCCGGTGCGGCGGGAAATCTCGGCCCGCGATATCGGCGCACCCATGCGGATCGCCCGGATCACGAGGCCGCGATTGTGTCCGCTCGCCTGCCCGGCGCTGGACCCGCTCAGGTCACCTGACATCGATCCATATCGCTTGGCCGTCAAAACGCCTCTCCTCAAGCTTCACTGGCGCGACGTCGCCATACCGCGACCCGCTGGTCACGCCGCCATCCGCCAGCACGCCGCCTCTCTGGCATCTGCCTGCAGTTGTGCCAACGGCTCGGCCCCGCACCACACCGAGTCACGCGGCGCCTTCATTAAGTTATGCCTTTTTGCTTCGAGGCAAATCAGGCGCACACACTCGACGGCACCGTCGGCATGACACAACGTCTTCAGCCGCACCATGCGCGCCGTTTTCTAGCAAATTCCTCCGGCGCGAGCACGCTCCCCTGCTCGCGCCATCCTCCGCCCTGTCACTTTCGACAACGCCTTTCAGATTAAGTAAAACTATTTTTATGTCAAGCGACTTGGTGGACAATGCGACCACAGCGCTCCCGTGGAGGGCCCTGACAGATGCGGCGTCGGCCATGCGGTGCAGCATGGCAGCCCGGCCGCGGCCGCGGCGCAAAAATGCAGACAATGCGATTGTTGCACACCCAACCGCATCTGGCCCTTGGCGGGCGGACGGCGGGCCATTGCACGAGAACGTCAGTCATGACGAAAGGCCAGATGATTGTCGCTGGCGGCAGGCCGGCGAAGAATCAGGCCGCCGGCGGGGGATCGCTATGGAACGGCGACGGCAACAGCGTCTCGAAAAACGGCAGCAGCGCGGCGCCCACCGCCACGCCGGAGCGTTCAAACTTCGCGCTTCTGATTTCCGGCATCCAGGGTGAGGAAAATGGGCGCTTGGCATATTCAGCACTCAGGCTGAGGATCTGCTTGACTATCAGCACATTGATCTGCGACGGCAGGTCACCGCCCACGATCACCACGCCGGGCGCCAGAAAGCCGGCGGTGGCAACGATGGCGTCCAACAGGTGTCGCGCCGCCGTCTGGATCCAGGCGGCGAGCGCCGGCGAGTCAGTCAGCGCACCGCCCGTAGCGATGCGGGTGAATTCCTTTCCACCAATGGCGGCGCGGAGGCCGGACAGCCCCGCCGCTTGGTCCAGAGAGATATGACCACTGCCGGTGCGCAGCTTGCCGATCTGGCCCGCCCTGCCGTGCACCCCCGAGAACGGTCGGTCCCTCAGCAGCAGGCCCGCGCGCACGCTTTCGCCGATCAGCACATACATTGCGCCGCCCTCGACCGCGCCAACCCCCAATACGCGCTCGGAGAGGACCGCAGCGGCGCATTCATCTTCGGCGAGCACCCTTGTGCCCACGAACGCGTTCTCGATGGTGTCGAGGGCGACGGCGACCGACTGGTCCAGAGCCAGACCAATGCCGGCAAAATGGGAACCGGGGGGGACCGCCCCCAGCAGGTCGTGCAAGCTGGAACATACCGCCGTTTCCACATCTGCAGCGATGATGAATTGCTCCCTTTTCCAGATGGCGCCGGCCAGATCGAGCAGCACGGCTTCGCCGCGATCGGCTGCGACGCGGATGCCAATGGAAAACGCCCCTTGCGCCCGCAGGGCGAACTCGGCGGGCCCCGCCCGACCGTTCGGTAGCGTGCGCTGCTGGGAGACGATGAGCCCCTCCTCACTGAGCTTGCGAACGATATTGGTCACCCCCGGCGGCGTCAAACCGTTACGCAGAGCCAACTCCTTGCGGGTGAGCGGTCCATCGCGGCGGATGGCCTCCAGCGTTACGCGGCTATTGTGGTCGGCGACGTGTTGAAGCGTCAGGCCCCTGTCGGCGCCAACGATACCGCGACCGCCCATCGCTTTCCGTTTGCTGTTCCGCAGCGTAATCATCGACGACTTTCTGTTCCGACCGGTGGATGCCAGGAGGTTGCTTGGACAAGAGCCACGCGAAGATAGGTGACTAGTTCCCCGAGCCATCATTCTGTTTCACGACGTGACCGCTGATAGTCAAGTTCACTATCAGATTCATCCTCGGTGCACCGGAGGTGAGCGTGAGGGCCTTCGTCCGCTTTCCCAGTGCTTCCGCTTCGAACCGACATTCCGCTACTGCCATCTGGTAAGCCTACCCAACTGGCCATCGCGAATTTTCCCTGCCCCGCTGCATGCATGCTCTATTATGCCAAGGCGGCACGGGCCTTTTTCCAGCTCTTCGGCATAACGAGGGAGCAGATGACTTTCCGTCAGCATACCGATCACTTTTCTGCCTGCCAGGTCAGAAAACGACCGCTAGGGCAATAGTCGTCGTCAAGCTCTCCGGCAGAGGTAGCTCCTGGTCCTCGAACAGCGAGTCATATTTGGAATCGCAGGCAAAGTTGCTGTGTGGGGCCATGTGATGACACATCAGAAAAACGGACGGCGCTGGTCACGCTCGTTGAGGAAATCTGGGCTAAGGTCGGTGATGACGTCGGTGGCATAGCCCGGATAGGTCTGCCCGTTCAAAGCGCGTCGCCTCGCCGCACAACCGGCTGAGATTGGGCGTTTTCAGCTTTGGATCCTTAACCGAGCGATTCTCCCAAGGCCTGACAGTATGCAGTTTGCATTATTGCAAAATTGACACATCGCTGTCGTCCGACTGTCAGATAAGTGCCTTAGCTACCCGGTCAATCCATCCGTAGCGGGGCCGTTCGATGACCACTTCCACCTCTCTCCCAAAAGCACTTATAGGGGCAGCAGCGCTCGTGCTGCTGTCAGCCACGTCGCAGCTTGCGATGGCGCAGGAACGCCCTGACCTCGTCGTCGGCGTGGCCGACCTGCCGGCAACACTCGAGCCCGGCAAGGAACTTTCCAATGTCGGCACGCGCGTCAACTACAGCGTCTTCGATACGCTGATCCGTCGCGACTTTCTGTCGGCCGAGGGCGGTGGCGGCTCAACGCTGGTGCCTAGTCTCGCCACCGAGTGGACCCGCATCGACGACCTGACCCTTGAGGTCAAGCTGCGTGACGACGTGACCTTCCACAATGGCGCGCCGCTCACCGCCGAAGACGTCGTCTTCACATTCTCGCCCGATCGTCTCAGCGGCGAAAACGCCGTTTTGACAGAGGGGCCTGCCTATTTCTCGGTACTGGCCGAGGTCAAGGCGATCGACGCGCACACCGTGCACTTCATCACCAAGGCACCTGACCCGCTGCTTGAGCATCGCCTGTCCTCCTGGGCTTCGTGGATCGTCAACAAAGCGGACTGGGAAGCCAAGGCTGCCACCGATGGCGGCATCCCGATGTTTCCTGTCGGCACCGGCCCCTTCATGCTCGATGAATACAAGGCAGACGAATCCATTCGCCTGGTTGCCTTTGACGACTACTTTGGCGGCATGCCCACAGCGGCGACTGTCACCTTCCGCGAGATCCCGGAGCCCTCGACCCGTGTTGCCGGCCTGGTCTCGGGCGAGTTCGACATCATCACCAATGTCGCGCCCGACCAGATCCCGCAGATCAACGGCTATGACGATATCGAGACCCGCTCGGTGGTGCTCGCCAACTCGCATGTCCTGGCCTATGGCACGCAAGATCCGGTGATTGGCGATGCCCGTATTCGCCAGGCCATGAACCTGGCCATCGACCGGAACCTGCTCAACGAAGCCCTGTGGGGCGGCCAGGCGGTGGTGCCCAATGGCCATCAGTATCCCGAATTCGGCGACATGTATAATCCGGACCACAAGGGGCTCGAATACAACCCCGAACGCGCCAAGGAACTGCTGGCCGAAGCCGGCTATGATGGCGGCCTCATCCGCTACACTACCCAGCCAAACTACTATCTGAACGCACTGCCTGCCGCCCAGGCCATCGTCGAGATGTGGAAGGCAGTCGGGCTCAATGTCGAGCTCAACGTCGTCGAAAACTACACCGGGCTCGACATGGCCAATCTGCAGGTTCGCACCTGGTCCAATTCCACCCGCTATCCCGATCCCGTCGGTGGTCTGTGGAACCTCTGGGGCCCGTTTGGCGGTCCGCAGCGCGGCGCCGGCAATTGGGCCGGCACGGAAAACCTCGAGCGCTTCAACGAACTGGGCCGCATCATAGAGAGCAATGTCGATCTGGCGGTCCGCCAGCCGGCAGCCTTCGAAATGCTCGAGATCTGGGAAAAGGATGCACCCGGCACCATTCTCTACCAGCCGCTCGAGACGTATGGCGTGTCCAAGGACATCAACTGGCAGCCATATACCTTCTACTACATGGACCTGCGGCCCTATAATCTCAGCTTCAACAACTGATGATTTTATCAGCACCACAGCAGGGGAGCGGCATTTCCGCCGCTCCCAAATCCACCATTCCTGCCCCCGCTCCGGTGCTTGACGTGTCGCGCCTCAGCATTCACGCCGGCTCCACTGCCTTGGTCGAAGACGTTAGCCTTTCCGTTCTGCCCGGTGAAACACTGTGCCTGGTGGGCGAAAGCGGCTGCGGCAAGAGCTTGACCTGCATGGCCATGCTGGGTTTGCTGGACGACAATCTGGCCATGCGTGGCTCGATCAAGCTGTTCGGTACGGAAACCATCGGTGCACCCGAACGCGTGCTCAACGATCTGCGTGGCAGCGCTGTCACCATGATCTTTCAGAATCCCATGGTCTCGCTTAACCCGGTCAAACGCGTCGGCGCCCAGATTGCAGAGGCCATCCTCGAACATACGTCCCTGCGCGGTGCCGCGGTCGACCGCCGAGTGAGCGACCTGCTTGACCAGGC
The DNA here is from genome assembly GCA_963975955.1 of uncultured Devosia sp. GTDB lineage: Bacteria > Pseudomonadota > Alphaproteobacteria > Rhizobiales > Devosiaceae > Devosia. The sequence goes on along the minus strand of CAXBKI010000118.1, from coordinate 537 downwards.
TGGCATTCCTCATGTCGCGCGCCACAAGACCTACTATCCACATCAGCTTTCCGGCGGCATGTGCCAGCGCGTCATGATCGCCATGGCGCTGGCCTGCCAGCCACGGCTGCTTATTGCCGACGAGCCGACCACGGCGCTCGACGTCACCATTCAGGCGCAGATACTGCGCCTGCTGCGCGACCTTCAGACCGAGCTCGGCCTTGCTATCGTGCTGGTTACCCATGATCTCGGCGTCGTCGCTGAAATCGCCGATCACGTCGCCGTCATGTATGCGGGCCGCGTGGTCGAGGCATCCCCGGCCGACGCGCTTTTCGAAAATCCGCGTCATCCCTATACCCGCGCCCTGATGGGGAGCCGTATTGGCTTCGGCCGTCAGCCGGGCACGATGCTAGATGCCATCGACGGCACCGTGCCTGCGCCATCCGCCCGTCCCACCGGTTGCAATTTTGCCCCACGCTGCGCCATGGCCGGAGAAGGCTGCCAGGTCGATCCACCACTGCTGCGCTACGGCCAGCACGCGGTGGCCTGCCACTTTTC
>CAXBKI010000117.1:0-7531 GCA_963975955.1 uncultured Devosia sp. | reverse complement strand
CGCCCGCCGTGCCGATCTCACCGATAATGGCCAGGATGATGTCCTTGGCGGTGACGTGGGGCGGCAGCTGGCCGTCCACCCGCACCAGCATGTTCTTGGCCTTCTGCTGGATCAGCGTCTGGGTGGCCAGAACGTGCTCGACTTCGGAGGTGCCGATACCGTGGGCGAGCGCCCCAAAGGCGCCGTGGGTCGAGGTGTGGCTGTCGCCGCACACAATGGTCATGCCGGGCAGGGTGAAGCCCTGTTCGGGGCCCACGATGTGGACAATGCCCTGGCGCTTGTCGAGCTCGTTGAAATACTCGACGCCGAATTCGCGGGCGTTCTCGGCCAGCGTATCGACCTGCAGCTTGGATTCGGGATTGTCGATGCCATGGGTGCGATCGGAGGTGGGGACGTTGTGATCGACCACGGCCAGCGTACGCTCGGGATGGCGCACCGTGCGCTTGTTCAGGCGCAGACCTTCAAAGGCCTGCGGGCTGGTGACCTCGTGCACCAGGTGCCGGTCAATATAGAGGAGGGAGGTTCCGTCCTCGTTGTTCTGGACCAGATGGTCATCCCAGATCTTGTCGTAAAGCGTGCGAGCCTTGGTCATGGCAGGATTCCGGCAGGTAAAGTTTGGAGTGGTTCTAAGCCCGCAGGGCATGAGGGTCAAGCATTACCGTACTCGTCGGTACGGCTTGCTCAACCCGGGGCGCGATCCCGGGCGTGCTTGATGGCAACAATACCCAGGACGCTGGTGTCCAGGCCGATGCGCAGGCGACACCACAGGGCAATCGCCAACTGGGCAACGATGCGGGCGCCCATATTGGCCGCCGCGGCGCCAACCACGCCATAGATGGGAATGACCAGTATCTGGCACAGGAAGCCGAGCATCATGATGATCCCGAAGATGACCACATAGGCGCGTTCATGACCGGTCATCATCATGACGATCTTGGAAGGTCCGGTCGCGGCGTCAAACAGCAATCCCAGGGAGAGCAGCACCAGCACCAGCCAGCCTTCGGCATAGGTTGGGCCAAAAAAACTCAGGACCCAATCGCCCCAGCCAAAAAACACCACGAAGACCAGCAGCGAAAAGGCGAATCCTGCCGCCGAGCCCATCGCCGTGATGGCCTGGGCCTTGCGCATCTCACCGGCATGAAAATGCTGGGCGATCATGGGCGCGATCACCAGTTCGATGGCAAAGGTAAACAGGGTCATCAGGCCGGCGGTGCGGAACGCGTTGAAGTAAAGGCCCGAACTTTCAAGGTTCAGCATCAGCCCGACCAGGATCACATCGGCATTGAGGGCAGCGGTTTCGATCAGGGCGCCAAGCAGGAGCCAGCGGCTGATTCCCCCCCATTGCCGCCAATATGGCGCGGTGACGCCAACAACCGGGCTCAAGACATAGTCGCGGCGCATGGCCGTCCAGAACTGCACGGCCAGCGCACCCGACAGCAGTGCCGCCGAGAGCACGAGCGCATCGGGACCGCTGAGCACGACGCCGACGCTGAACAGGGCAACCACCGTGGCTGGCAGGGCGATGCGCCAGAGAATGTCGCGTGGCAGCAGCGCGGTCCACAGCGAGCCCTGCGCCCGCAGGGCCGACGAATTATATTCGGCAAGGGCCATCGGCAGGACCAGGAAAGCGGCGCCATAGAAGTGGTTTGCGGTGTCGGTGACGGGCAAGTACAGCACCCACAGCCAGACGAGCAGGCACAGCGTCAGCGCAATGGCTAGCCCGGCCAGCACCGTCAGAACCGAGCCGGCCTGGACCGCCGCAATTGCAGCAGCCTTGCGGCCGGCGACGATCTCCTGCGACCAGAGCCGGAGAATGGCGGTAGGCTGACCAACGCCCGCGGCGATGGCCAGCACGGTTGCCAGGGCCATGCCGAAGGCAAAGTGGCCATATTCGTCCACCGACATCGTGCGTGAGAGGACGACATAGGTGAAATAGGTGAGGCCCGCTGTCGCCACCTTGATGCCGAGCGACCCGACGGAGCGCCACAAGCCCTTATGGAGCAAGCTGGATAGATCGGAAGGGATGGACAACCGCATGACACGCCTCTGGGCCGTGCAAGCGGCACGACCCCCGCAGTCTGCCACGCCATCGTCAAGAAGGAATTACCTTCTGCAGCAGCGTGAAGTTACAGTTCCGTAATGTATCGGCCGGCTAGTGCCGGAAGTGGCGCATGCCGGTCATGACCATGGCGATGCCCGCAGCGTCGGCGGCAGCTATGACCTCGTCGTCCCGCATGGAGCCACCGGGCTGGATGACCGCGGTTGCACCCGCCGCAACCAGTGCCTCAAGCCCGTCCGCAAAGGGAAAGAAAGCATCGGAAGCGGCAACGGAGCCTGCGGTCAGCGCGCCCTCGATGCCGGCTGCCTTGGCGGCGTCAATGGATTTGCGGTGTGCTGTCAGCGCCGAATCGACCCGGCTCATCTGCCCCGCGCCAATGCCGACGGTCGCGCCGTCCCTGACATAGACGATGGCGTTGGACTTGACGTGCTTGGCGACCTTGGCGGCGAGGCGCAAATCGGCCATTTCGGCAGCGCTTGGCGCCCGTTTGGTGACGATCTTGAGGTCGCAATCGTCAACATTGCGATTGTCGCGCGACTGGACCAACAGGCCGCCGGCAACCGATTTGACCATCAGGCCATCGGCCTTGGCGTCGGCAAGGCCACCAGTGAGCAGCAGGCGCAGATTCTTCTTGGCGGCGATGATGTCCTGGGCTTCCTGGGTCGCAGATGGCGCCACGATCACCTCGGTAAAGACCTTGACGATCTCGGTGGCAGTGGCGGCGTCAATCTCGCGATTGGTGGCGACAATGCCGCCAAAGGCCGAGACGGGATCGGTTCGCAGCGCGTTCCGGTAGGCCGTCAGCAGGTCGCCGGCGACGCCCACGCCACAGGGATTGGCATGCTTGATGATGGCGACGGCGGCCACTTCAGCGGCATCGAATTCGCTGACCAGTTCGAAAGCGGCGTCGGTGTCGTTTATGTTGTTGTAGCTCAGCGTCTTGCCCTGGACCTGGGTAGCGGTGGCCACACCGGGTCTGGCGTCGCCATTGGCGTAAAAGCCTGCCCATTGATGGGGATTTTCGCCATAGCGCATGACTTCGCGCAGCGTACCGGCAAAGCTGCGATAGGGAATTTCGGGGTAGTCGATGGCCCTGGCGAACCAGGTCGAAATGGCGCTGTCATAGGCGGCGGTGCGGGCATAGGCCTTGGCGGCCAGCTGCTGGCGCAGGGCAAAGGGCACGCCGCCGGTCTCTTTGATGGCTGCCAGAATGGCGGGATAATCTGCCGGATCCACCACCACCGTCACGAAGGCGTGGTTCTTGGCCGCCGAACGCACCATGGCCGGGCCGCCGATATCAATGTTCTCGATGATCTCGTCGTAGCTGGCACCCGAGGCGACGGTCTTTTCGAAGGGGTAGAGATTGACCGCCACCAGGTCGATGGCGCCGATCTCGTGCTCGGCCATTGCGGCAGCATGGTCTGCCTTGTCCCGTACGGCCAGCAGGCCACCATGCACCTTGGGGTGAAGGGTCTTGACCCGGCCATCCATCATCTCAGGGAAGCCGGTCAGCTCGGCTATCTCGCGCACCGGCAGGACGGTATCGCGGATCAGCTTGTGCGTGCCGCCGGTGGAAACCAGTTCGACGCCGGCTGCACTCAATCCGCGGGCAAAGTCCGCCATGCCGGATTTGTCGAATACCGAAAGCAGCGCGCGCCCGACCTTGACTGTCTTGCCCATGAGGTATGTGCCCTATTTGTGGTGAGTTGGGCGCTCGCTAGCACGAAGCCGGCGCCACGCCAACCGGCTATTGCTGCTCAAGGGTAAAGATCCAGGCGATCTCGCTGTCGGCGACCACATTGGTTTCGAGTACCAATTGCCGCGTCTTATGCAGCCCCACAAAGGCGGACTGGCGCACGCTTTCTTCGTCGCGAAAGGCGGCCCCTTCCCACAAAAAGCTCCATCCCCCGCCATTGGGCAGCAGCAGGCGGACAATGCCCTGGTCCCGAACGCGCTGCAGCTGCACGCCGGGCGCCAGGTGAAAGCGGACGGCGAGCAGGCCCGATGGCGTGCCATGGGCGATCATCCGGTCCTGGCCGACAAGCGTGGTACCGCCCGAGAGCAGGGTGACCCGGCGTTCGATATCCACCCCGAACCGCTTGGCATAGCCGGCGGTGGTGATGGAGAGCAATTGATCGGCCGGCGCCAGGGTCATGGTGGCGGGCGGCGTGCTGGCGGCATCTTCGGCATCGATGGTGGGTGCCGAATGGGCAACGCCCTGGCGAAACAGGGCCTTGCTGCCTGCCAGATCGGCCGGCGCGGGGCCGCAACTGCCCAGGATCAGTTCGCTGCCGAAGGAAAATTCGAGCGCCAGGGCGCCGGCATGGGCATTGTCGGCGAATCCGGGCGGTGGCCTGCGGCCGGAATCGGCAATGACGACGGCGTCACCGGCGCGCAGGATGCCATAGCCGCCCAGCAGCTTGGAGCGTCGATGATGGCCGGTTGAATTTGCCTGAATGGCGATCAGCACGTCGTGGGGCAGATGGCCGCCACCATTGAAATAGACCGGCTCGCCGCTCGACAGGGTCAGCGCATCGAGGCTGTCATGCATGCGGTCGATCTGGGCGGCCAGTTCGTTGGAGGCATCGGACTTTATCTGCGCGGCGACGCGGCGAACGCTCACCAGCTCCACCAGCAACTGCAATTGCAGCTTGGGATTGCGCGACCGGTGCAGCCCGTCAGCGTCGAGCTGGGTGGCCAGCAGGTCGTTGAGCCGTTCGATGCGGTGGGGGATATTGCTCTGGTCGTTCTGTTCGCAATATTCGGCCCCCAGCAGGGCAATGGCGGCGAACAGGGCATCGGTTGGGTCGGCAGCCAGCCAGCCGCGCAGCTTGAGGCTCTGGATCTGCGCGCCCAATACGCGCTGGATGGTCTTGGTCTGCTCTGGCGTGGCGCCATCAAGCAAAAGAGGCAGGTGTCGCAGCCATTTGAGCACGCGCTGTGCCGTCAGGGCGGGCGCCCAGGTCTGTCGCCCAAAGCGCCCCTCGCGCCCGATCCAGTCAAGCACCAGGGTGCGGGCGAAATAGCGTTCACCAGCGTCGCGGACGTCCCGGAAATGACGCAGCCAGGAGAAGCCGTGCAGGTTGAGCCACCAGTCGGCGTGATCGACCTCAATAGCGAAAGGCGAGGCACCGTGGGTTTCCACCAGCTTGCTGGCCAGCAGATAGCGCCCTGCCATCATGTCGCGCACGGCCTCGCGGTCGGCCGGGCGGAACTCGTGCAACTCGCCGGCAAAGGCGTCGTCGGCCAGCCCGCGCCAGGTCCAGCGCAGTATGGGCAGGGTCACGACGGTGTCGGCCAGCCGGCAGGCGCTGCGCCGCACGGCGAAGCCCAGCCGGGACATCATCGTGCTGCTAGCGTCCGCCGCAGCCATGGCCTGCGTCGTTGGTTGTCTGCCCGTCAATGATCAGTTCCTAGTTTGGCGCCTTCCCCTGAACGCCCGTGGATCATCCTATCTCGCTGCGGCGCAACCGCGCCACGAAGAAGCCGTCCATGCCGCCGGCACGGCCTCCCGGCATCATGCCCGGGTGGGTGCGTACCAGTCCCCGGGGCGTCACTGCGGCTTCGAGCCCGACCATTTCGTCGCTGGTGATCGGCAGGAGCTGCAGCCCGGGCAGTGCCTGGAGCGCCCAATCGACCTGCTCCTCCCCTTCAGCAGGCTCAAGCGAACACACGCAATAGATGAGCACACCGCCGCTATCAAGGCAGCGATAGGCGTTCGCGAGCAAGGCGCGCTGCAGGCGGACCCGGCCGGCGACATCGCCAACCGAGCGATGCCAGATCACTTCAGGGTGGCGACGGAAGGTGCCGGTGGCCGAGCAGGGAGCGTCGAGCAATACGCCTTTGAAGGGCGTTTCCGGCGCAAAGGTGCCCGCATCGGCAATGATGGTTTCGGCAGAGTAATGCAGGCGCGCCATATTTTCCTTGAGGCGCTCCATGCGTTTGGCATCGGCATCGAGGGCGACGACATTGTAGCCGGCCTTGATCAGCTGGGCCGTCTTGCCGCCGGGGGCGGCGCAGAGGTCGAGCACGCGCGCGCCGGGCGCCAGGCCCAGAAGCCGGGCCGGAATGGCGGAGGCGGCGTCCTGAACCCACCAGTCTCCCTCGGCAAAACCCGGCAGGGCCTCGACGGGGCGGTCGCGCTGGTCGATCCGGACCGTATCCGCCATGACGCGCTCGGCGCCCAGCGAATCGATGAGCTCCTGGTTATCCTGCTTGAGCGTCAGATCCAGCGCAGCGCCGGCAAGCAGGGCGTCCGAGAAGGCGTCGATGGCGGGTTCGCCATAGGCCTGCAGCCAGGTGTCGCCGAAGGTGTCGGGGATCAGCAGGTCGTCGCTGAGCATGCCGAATTTGGCCGAGTTGGCCTGGGCATTGCGCAGCACAGCATTGATCAGGCCAGACAAATGACGGGCCTTGGGGTCGCGCTTGGTGGCCTCCACGGCCAGGAACAGGGCGCTGTGGGCACCCAGATCGGGCAGGAAGACCAGTTGCGCCAGGCTCAGCCGCAGCACGGCTTCAAAGCTGCCCGATTTGCCCGGCATGCCCTTGTCGAGCAAGGCGTGAATGATGAAGTTGAGCTGGCCCTGGCGCCGCAGGGCGGTGGTGATCAGCCGATTGGCCAGCGCACGGTCGCGCCCATCGGCGAGATCGGCGGGTCCGAGCGGGACAAAATTGTCGCCCGCGAGCACAGATTTCAGCCGCTGTGCGGCAACGAGGCGGAGCTTGAGCCCCGCCGGTTCAGGTTTGTACGCCACGCTTGATTCTATCCCCAGGGACCGCGTTGTCCGCCATCCTCGTCGGTCCGTCCGACGGTTGGCACGCGCCAGCCGCCGCCGATGTCACGACCGGTGCTGGTCGGGGCAGGGCGTGGCTGAGGCCTGCGGCCCTTATCGTCCACATGCATCGAAGCTGCAAGCTTGCGTAGCGCTGCAATGCGATTGTCGGTGTCGGGGTGGGTGGAAAACAGATTGTCCATGCGCTGCCCCGAGAGGGGATTGATGATGTACATATGGGCCATGGCAGGATTGCGCTCGGCCGCGACATTGACCTGTCGGCCCGCCAGGGCGGCGATCTTGTGCAGCGCCGAAGCCAGCGCCAGCGGATCGCTGGAGATTTCGGCGCCGATGCGGTCGGCCTCATATTCACGGGTGCGGCTGACAGCCATCTGCACCAGCATGGCAGCCACCGGCGCCAGAAATACCATCAACAGCCGACCCATGCCGCCCATCGGGTTGTCGCGATTGCCGCCGCCAAAAAACAGGCCGAACTGGGCCAGCGCCGAAATGGCACCGGCAAAGGTGGCCGTAATGGTCATGGTCAAGGTATCGCGATTGCGGATATGGGCCAGTTCATGGGCGACAACGGCGGCGACTTCGCGGGTCTCGAGATGCTTGAGCAGGCCTGCAGAAACCGCCACGGCGGCGTTTTGCGGGTTGCGACCGGTGGCAAAGGCGTTGGGCTGGTCGGACTGGA
>CAXBKI010000116.1:0-7564 GCA_963975955.1 uncultured Devosia sp. | reverse complement strand
GGAGGAGTAGCGTGGTGGTAAGCCCCGACACTGCCAATGCCTCGATAGGCTCCTCCACTGCGTGGGCACCATCACCAGGACCCTCGGTGGTAGGCCCCGATACTGCCAAAACCTCGATAGGCTCCTCCCCCTATCAGGGGGAGGTTGGGAGGGGGTACCACTCGTGAACCAAAAGACGCGCCCCATCCCCTCCTTATTCCTCCCCACAAGAGGAGGGAGACGACCAAGGCATCGCGGACCACACGGAACATATGCCCTGTCCAGCAGAGATGCCGAGCCTCCGAAGACCTCATGATTACCCCGTCGAACCACGCGGTCGGGCGCGCCCTCGTGGCTCATACCCTCCGCAAGCACCGGCCCTTCCCTCCCCCTTGTGGGGAGGGAAGCGAGATAGGACTTAGCGCTTGCTAAGTCCGTCTATCGAGCAGGGTGGGGGTATCTCTCCGCAGGTTCGGTGCGTGGGGTACCCCCCACCCTTGACCCTCCCCACAAGGGGGAGGGAGACGACTGGACCGTCGGTTATACCCAGAACAAAGGGCGCCCGAAGGCGCCCTTTGCGTGTCCGGTCTGGGTTGGGATCAGAACGGGCTTTCGGCGTCGAGGAATTCGTCGGCATTGTCCTTGGTGATCAGGGTGGAGTCGAGCACATAGCGGCCCGAGACCTGTACGCCGCCCACCAGGTGGGCCGTGGTCAGCTCGATCGCCGTGGCGATCATGGCCGGCGAATAGCTGACATCGACCGGCACCAGCGTATCGCCATCGGCAACGCGCTGGATCATCTGCTGCATGCCCGCGCCGCCGACGATGAACATCTCCTTGTCGCGGCCGGCCTGCTTGATGGCCTCGATGGCGCCCAGGGCGATGTCGTCGTCCTGCGCCCAGACGCCCTTGATGTCGGGGAAGCGCGTCAGGAAGTCCTGCATCACCTTGAAGCCGTCATCGCGGTTCCAGTTGGCGAATTCATTGTCCAATACGGTGATGTTGGAGCCTTCCAGGCCGGCCATGAAGGCGTCAAAGCGCTGCGCATCGATCGGGATCGGCAGGCCGCGCAGAATGACGATATTGCCGCCATCGGGCATGTGCTGCTTGAAGAACTCGGCCGAGTTGGCGCCCAGGCCGGGATTGTCACCGGCCACATAGAGATCTTCCACGCCGGTGATCGAAAGCTCGCGATCCACCACGGTGACGAACTTGCCGGCATCCTTGACCTGCTTGATGGCCGACGTCATCGCGTCCGGATCACCGGGCAGGATGACCAGGGCGTCGATATTGCGGGTGGACACCATGTCCTCGATGTCGGCGATCTGCTTGGGTGCGTCCGGCGCCGAGGTGAAGACGTAGGTCACGTCCGGATAGGTGGTGCCCAGACGCTCGATGGCCTGCTGGGCGAAGTAGTTGACGCCGCCGGTCCAGCCATGGTCGGCCGCCGGCACCGAGACGCCGATGGTAACCTTGTCCTGGGCAATGGCGACACCGCCCATGCTGCCTGCGACCACGGCGGTCGCCAATAGGGTCTTGATCAGTTTCATTGCAGTCCTCCCGTTGATGCCCAAGGTTCTGGGCGATGTGGTCTGTTGGTCGCTAGCTGCTGGAGCGCCCTCCGCGTTGCAGCAGCACGGCGAGAATGATGATGACGCCCTGGAACGCGCCATTGAGATAGGGGCTGATGATGTTCTGCAGGTTCAGGATATTGCCGATCAGCCCGAGGATGACGACGCCCACCACGGTGCCCCAGACCCGGCCATAGCCGCCCTTGAGCGTGGTGCCGCCGATGATCACCCCGGCAATGGCCTCGAGTTCCCACAAGACGCCGGTGGTGCTCGAGGCCGAGCCCAGCCGCGGCACGTAGAGCAGCACGGCCACGCCCACCAGAACGCCCTGCAGGATATAGGTCAGCAGCCGGACATTATCGACATTGATCGAGGAATAGCGCGATACCTGCTCGCTCGAGCCGATGGCGGCGCAATAGCGGCCAAAGGCGGTGCGGCGCATCACGATTTCGCCGGCAATCGCCACCAGGGCAAACACGATGATCGGATAGGGCACGCCCAGCAGGCCATCGTAATAGACCGGCCGGTAGACGTCGGCGACCTGGAAATTGAGCGAGAGCGTGCCGCCATCGGCCAGAAAGGTCACCAGCGAGCGGAAGATGCCCATGGTGCCCAGCGTCACGATGAAGGCCTCGATGCGGCCCCGGGTGATCATGAAGCCATTGCCGAAACCGGCCAGGCCACCCACCGCAATGCCGGCTGCCATGCCGGCCAGCACCACGCTCCAGCCGATCCCCAGCGAGGGGATCAGCGCATTCATCACGATGATCATCACCCCGGCGATCACCGCCGCCATCGAACCGACCGACAGGTCGAGCCCGCCCGAGGTGATCACGAAGGTCGCACCGATGGCGATGATGCCGATGAAGGAGGTGCGCGCCAGCACATTGGTCAGATTGTTGTAGCTGAGGAAGTTCTCGTTGAGCGAGATGCCCAGCACGATCAGCAGCGCCAGCGCAATCAGCGGCCCTGCCGTCTTGAGATCGAGGCGAAACCGGCGCGCGGGCTTGTCGGCCGTCTCAGGCGCTAATGTGCTCATGATGTCCACTCTGTTTGATGCCCGCGGCGTACCGCATGATTTCGGACTCGGTGATTTCGGCGCCTTCAAGCACGCCGGCCGACCGCCCGGTGCGCATGACCACCACGCGGTGGCTGAGGCCGATCACCTCCTGCATTTCCGAGGAGATCAGGATGATCGATTTGCCCTCGGCGGCGAGCGCGGCGATGATGTGATAGATCTGCTGCTTGGTGCCCACATCGATGCCGCGCGTCGGCTCATCCATGATGATGATGTCGGGCTCGCTCTCCATGGTCTTGCCCAGCATCAGCTTCTGCTGGTTGCCGCCCGACAGCTGGCCGACCCGGACCGAGGCATCGCGGGCCCGGATGTCGAAGCGGCGCACCGCCCGCTCGAGCGCCCGCGCCTCGCTCGAATTGTCCAGGAAGCCGTGCTTGAGGTGCTTGGCCAGGGTCAGCAGCGTGAGATTGGGCTGCAGGCCCATGTTGAGCAGCAGGCCCCTGCCCTTGCGGTCCTTGGTCATATAGGCCAGTCCCGCCGCAACCGACTGGGCTACCCTGGTGAAATTGCCGGGCTGGCCATTGACGCTGACATCGCCGGAGTCGCGCGGGCTGAGACCGACAATGGCCTCGGCCACGGCGGTACGCCCCGAGCCGATCAGCCCGGCAAAGCCCAGGATCTCGCCCTTGCGTAGTTCAAACGAGAAATCCTTGACGCCCGGCGCGACCAGATTGCGCACGGACAGGACCACGGGCGCGTCCACGTCAGGCTCATGCTTGGGCGGATAGAGATTGGACAGCTCGCGCCCCACCATCATCTGCGCGATGGAATCGGGGGTCAGCGCGTGGGTGCCGATGGTGGCGATCAGCTGGCCGTCGCGCAGCACGGTGACGCGCTGGGCCAATTCCATGATCTCGTCGAGCTTGTGGGAAATGAAGATCACCGCCACGCCGCGCGCCGTCAGGCGGCGGATCTGGGCAAACAGCGTCTCGGTCTCGCTGGCCGAGAGCACGGCGGTGGGCTCATCCATGATCAGCACCCGCGCGTCGCGGCTGATCGCCTTGGCAATTTCCACCATCTGCTTGTCGGCCACCGACAGCGTCTTGATGCGCGCGTCGGGGTCGACATGAACATGGAGGGTGTCGAGCACGGCCACGGCGCGCCGGCGCATCTCGGCGGTATCGAGAAAGCCGAAGCGCTTGAGTTCGCGCCCCAGGAAAATCGAGGCGGCGACCGTCAGGTCCTCGGCAAGGTTGAGTTCCTGGTGGATCAGCACGATGCCCATGGCTTCGGCCGCGCCATTGGGCGGCAGCTCCACGGTCTTGCCGTCATAGGTGATGGTGCCCGAGGTCGGCCGCTCGAAGCCGGACAGGATCTTGATCAGGGTGGATTTGCCGGCGCCGTTCTCGCCGATAATGGCGTGGACCTCGCCGGGCCGGATATCGAAATCGATACTGAACAGCACCGGGATCTCGCCAAACGACTTGCTGATCCGCTGGGCGGACAGGATGGCAGGCGCAGACGTGCCTTCGGCGATGGACAATTGCGACCCCTCCCTCGAACGCGGCGGATTTGAACCCATCTCTTCGTCCTCGGTTGACTGATGTAAAGGTTTTCACGAATGATGTAAAGGTTTACAGTGCGGAGAAACGGCATGGGCAGCAAGCGGAGTCTGGCGCCGGCCGTGCCATCTGCTACAGGCAAGGACAGCGGGCGCCAGAGGGCGTGCGAGGCACAGATTGCAGCACCAGAAACTGGCCACCATTGAAGATGTTGCGGCGATCGCCGGCGTATCCATCGCCACGGTCAGCCGCGCCATCAATGAGCCCACCAAGTTGGCGGTCGAAACGCGCCGTCGCGTCACCGAGGCCGTCGCCCGCACCGGCTACACCACCAATGCGATGGCGCGCTCGCTGCGCATGCGCCGCTCCAACATGATCCTGATTCTGGCGCCCGACGTGGGTGACCCGAACTTTTCCAATATCCTGGTGGGTCTCGAGACCGAGGCGAGCAAGCGCGGCTATGGCGTGCTGATCGGCAATACCCAGAACGATCCGGATCGCGAAACCGACTATCTGCGCTTTATCAATTCCAACCAGGCCGATGGCCTGATCCTGTTCACCGGTCACCTGCCCTATGGCATCGGCGCCGAAGGCAGCGAGGTGCGGCTGCCTCCCATGGTGGCGGTCAATGAACCGGTGTCCAACAGCGATGTGCCGTTTGTGGGCGTCAACAATTTCGAGGGTGCGCGGATCGCGGCCGAGCATCTTGTCGCGCAGGGGCACCGGCGCATCGCCTTTATCGGCCATTCCACCAGCAAGGCCGTCAATATCCTGCGCGAGCAGGGCTATCGCGCGGCCCTGACGGGCGCCGGCATGAGCATTGATCCGCGCATGATCCTCGATGGCGACGGCACCACCGAAAGCGGCCGTGCCGCCGCCGAGCACATGTTCGTGCGCGATGTGCTGCCTACCGCCTTCCTGTGCGTCAACGACGCCACGGCACTGGGCGTCATCATTGCGCTGAGCGCGCGCAAATATGATCTGCCCCGCGAATTCTCGGTGATGGGCTTTGACGATATTTCCTTTGCCAGCTTCGTCACCCCGGCGCTGACCACCATGAAGCAGCCACGCCTCAAGATCGGCGAAGAGGCCATGGACCTGCTGCTGGCGCTGCTGGCGGGCGAAACGCCCGCCAAAAAGGAAGTGCTGCTGCGCGCCGAGCTGATCGTGCGCAACTCGGTCAGCGGACCACGACGGGCCTAGTGGCCGTTCTTCTCGAGCCAGGCCTGCATCCAGGCGATCTCGGCTTCCTGCGCCTTGATCACGTCTTCGGCCAGCGCCCTGACCTCGGGATCCTCGCCGTGCTCCAGCACGATCCTGGCCATATCGACGGCGCCCTGGTGGTGCGGAATCATCGACTGGATGAAGTCCACATCGGCGTCGCCGGTAAAGGCGATCGCCATATCCTCATGCATCTGCATGTTGGCGGCTTCATAGGCCATGGTCGCCGGGTTGTCGGATGGCGCCATGCCCGCCATGGCAGAATGGTCCTGCGCCACGGCGGGCAACGACAGGGTCAGGGCAATCGTGGCGGCGGCAAGAAGCAGTTTCATCGCGGGATCCGTTCGCTTGGAGAGGGAACCAGCTTGGCGGCTTGCCACCTGGGAAGGTCAAGACGCTGCCGCGCCGCGCGCGCAACCGTGATCTATGACCATACCGTCGTGGACCGCGCCTAGCGGCCGCCCAATCGCCGCAGCAGTTCGTCGACCTTGGCCATGGACGCATTGGCGCCCTCTTCCATACCGCTGTCGATGACACCCTGGCGGGCCTCGAAGCTGTCGAGCCTGGAAATCGAGCGGTACAACACCTTGCCGTCAACTTCGCGGAACTGATGCTCCTCGTAGAAGCGATCGTCCTCCTCGAACATGCCCTCGACAACGAAGGTATTGCGGATCATGGACTTGGGAACGACCTCGAGATAGGTCCCAAAGAACACCACCTCCTCGCCGTTGCCCATCGACGAGATGATGCGCCACTTGCCGCCCTTGCGTACATCGTACTCGACGACGCGATTGTCGCCACGCGGACCCCACCAATAGGCGACATGCTCGGCTTGGGTCCACACCGTCCAGAGCAGGTCCAGCGGCGCATCAAAGGTGCGCGACATGATGATCAAGGGCTCATCTTCGGGCAGTTCGGTCTTGAACAGGTTGGGGCCGGTCGGTGCGTTCATGGATATTCTCCCTGGTGAAATCAAACTTAGTTCTTGCTGTCGCTGGCGGGTGTCTGCAGGCGCGCCAGATAGCCATCGAGCTGGTCCAGATTCTGCTCCCAGAATTGGCGGTAGCCCTGGATCAGTTTGGCGACGTCGCGCATCGGCGCGGCCTCCAGACGGCACGGGCGCCATTGCGCCTGCTTGCTTCGGCTGATCAGACCTGCTGTCTGCAGGACCTTGATGTGCTTGGAAACCGCGGCCAGCGTCATGTCGAATGGCTCGGCCAGTTCATTGACGCTGGCCTCTCCCTGCGCGAGTCGGGCCAGGATGGCGCGCCGTGTCGGGTCGGCGAGGGCGGTGAGGGTAACACTGAGCGGGTCGGTCATCTGTACTCAACCATTTAGTATAATACTAACTGGTTTAATACAGGCATGCTCACCGCTTGTCAACGCGCCGGCCGTGAGGCAGAACCGGGCCATGAAGACACTTCTCGTCGTGGGTATCGGGGCCGGCAATCCGGAGCACATCACCATCCAGGCCATCAATGCGCTCAACCGCGCCGATGTGCTGTTCATTCCCGACAAGGGGACGAACAAGGCCGAACTGGCCGATCTGCGGCGCGAGATCATCTCCCGCTACGTCACCAATCCAGCCAGCCGCACGCTCGATTACAGCGTGCCCAAGCGCGATGCACTCAATCCCGACTATGGTGCGGGCGTCGATGCCTGGCATGAAGCGCTGGCGCAGCGCTTCGGCGCCCTGCTCGATGCAGTGCCCGAGCATGGCAGCGGCGCCTTTCTGGTCTGGGGCGATCCGGGGCTTTACGACTCCACCATCCGCATTCTCGACCGGCTGCGCAGCGATCGCGAGTTTGCTGTCGAGATCATTCCGGGCATCACCGCGGTGCAGGCACTGACCGCCGCGCATGGCATTGCCCTCAACCGCATCGGCGAACCGGTACACATCACCACCGGCCGCCAACTGGGCGCGGTAGCCGCCGACACCGTAGTCATGCTCGACGGCCAGACCGCCTTCACCCAGGCCGATCCCGACCTCGACATCTTCTGGGGCGCCTATCTCGGCACCCCCGACGAGATCACCATTTCCGGGCGGCTGGGCGACGTCGCCGACCAGATCATCGAAACCCGCAAAGCCGCCCGCGCGGCGCACGGCTGGATCATGGACACCTACCTGCTGGGCAAGCGGGGCTGATTTTTGGCTCGAGAGCCAGCGCTCCCCATGGACGTCACGGCGCGCGTGAGGTCCGCTACGGCCACAC
>CAXBKI010000115.1:0-7579 GCA_963975955.1 uncultured Devosia sp. | reverse complement strand
GCTTTGGCGATGCGCTGGTAAAGCACCGGATGGCACCAGGCCAGGTTCGAACCGACCAGCACCAGCAGATCGGCGAGTTCGAGGTCTTCATAGTTGCCCGGGACGGTATCCGAACCAAAGGCGCGGCGATGGCCGGCTACCGACGATGCCATGCAGAGGCGCGAATTGGTGTCGATATTACCTGAGCCGATGAAGCCCTTCATCAGCTTGTTGGCAACGTAATAGTCTTCTGTGAGCAATTGGCCAGAGCCATAGATGGCCACCGAATCCGGGCCGTGTTCCGCGATGGTCCGCGCGAAAACATCGGCAACCAGATCGAGCGCATCATCCCAGCTGGCACGGACGCCATCGATTTCAGGGTAGAGCAGACGGTTGTCCAGCGACAAGGTTTCGCCCAGCGCCGCGCCTTTGGAGCAGAGGCGGCCGAAATTGGCCGGATGGTCAGGATCCCCGGCAATGGCGACGCTGCCGTCGGGCGGCGTCGCCAGCACGCCGCAGCCAACCCCACAATAGGGGCATGTGGTGCGAACCGTTGTGCCGGCGGCGGTCTGGTTCATTCCGCCGGTACCAGCATCAGGTCCGGCGCCATGAAAATGCGGCCGTCGACCACATCGACGGGGAAGGTGCGGACCTGCCCCTCGTCGGCGCCCAGAGCGCTGCCGGTTTCGAGGTCGAAGACCCAGTTGTGCAGCGGACAGGTGACGGATGCGCCGTGGACTATGCCTTCGACAAGCGGACCACCCTTGTGCGGGCAGCGGTTTTCAATGGCAAAGATCTGGTCTTCCTGCGTCCGGAACACCGCAATCCTGCCCTGTGGGGTGTTAACGCAGCGCGCCCCGCGGCGCGGAATATCTTCCACACTGCCGATGGCGATCCAGTCCAGAACGGTTTGGGTCTGTTGCATGGTGCTTACTCCGCTGCCACTGGCATGCCGAATTCGGCCAGGGCGGCGAACTCATGAGCGTCCTTGCCGTTGACGCGCTCTTCCCAAGGGTCGATCTGGGCAAAGGTCTGGGAATAGACGAAGCGGTCGAAATAGTGTTTCCGCTTGGTCAGATCGTCGACAATGTTGGCTTTGATCGAAGGCGAGCCGACCCGCTTGGCCCATTTGTAGATGCGTTCGAGATAACGGCCCTGCTCGCGATAAAGCTGGGTCAGAGCAACGATGATCTCGAGCGCTTCGTCCTCGGTGTCGGCATGGCACAGTACTTCGGTGCCCTTGATGTCGAGGCCCGCAGCTCCGGCGAAGTGAATGTCATAGCCGCTATCGACGCAGATCACACCGATGTCCTTGCAGGTGGCTTCGGCGCAATTGCGTGGGCAACCGGAAACCGCAAGCTTAAGCTTGGCGGGCGTCCAGGCACCCCACATGAACTTCTCGATGCGAATGCCCAGCCCGGTTGAGTCCTGGGTGCCAAAGCGACACCAATCCGAGCCGACGCAGGTCTTGACCGTGCGCAGCCCCTTGGCATAGGCGGCGCCCGAGACCATGCCGGCGGCATTGAGGTCGGTCCAGACGCCGGGCAGGTCTTCCTTCCTAACGCCCAGCAGGTCGATGCGCTGGCCACCGGTCACCTTGACGGCGGGGATTTTGAACTTGTCGGCCACGTCGGCGATAGCGCGCAGTTCCTTGGGGCTGGTCATACCGCCCCACATGCGCGGTACGACCGAATAGGTGCCGTCCTTCTGGATGTTGGCGTGCACGCGTTCATTGATGAAGCGCGACTGGCCATCATCCTCGTACTCACCCGGCCAATCGGCGACGAGATAGTAGTTGAGTGCGGGGCGGCACTTGGCGCAGCCACAGGAGGTCTTCCACTCCAGCTCCTGCATCACCTGGGGGATCGATTTGAGGTTCTTGGCGATGATCAGGCGACGGACATCGTCATGGCCATAGTCGGTGCAGGCGCACATGGGCAACACTGCAGCGGGATTGTAGGCGGAGCCGAGCGTGGCATGCAGCAATTGCTCGACCAGGCCCGTGCATGAGCCGCAGGAGGCCGAAGCCTTGGTGTGGGCGCGCACGCCATCAAGATTGGTCAGACCCTTGGCGGAAATGGCAGCTGTGATCTTGCCTTTGCAGACGCCGTTGCAGCCACAGATTTCTGCCTCATCCGGCAATGCTGCAACGGCCGCCATAGGGTCCAGGGGGGAGCCCCCCTGATAGGCCTGGCCAAAGATCAGGGTGTCGCGCATCTCGCGCGTATCGGTCTGCCGGCGCAGCATGTCGAAGTACCATGGGCCATCCGCGGTTTCGCCATACAGCACCGCGCCGATGATCTTGTCGTCCTTGAGCACCAGACGCTTGTAGACCCCGGCGTTGGCGTCACGCAGCACGATTTCTTCGCGATCCTCGCCTTCGCCGAAATCCCCGGCCGAGAACAGATCGATCCCGGTTACCTTGAGCTTGGTCGAGGTGACCGAGCCATTATAGGCCGCATCCTGACCGAGCAGCGTCTTGGCCAGCACATCGCCCATTTCATAAAGCGGTGCGACCAGGCCATAGCAGAGGCCGCGATGTTCGGCACATTCGCCCAGGGCGAAGATGCTGGGATCATCGGTGCGCATCTGGTCATCGACGACGATGCCGCGGTTGACGGCCAGACCTGCGGCTTTGGCAAGGCCCGAAGAGGGCCGGATACCAACCGCCATGACCATCAGATCGGCCGGGATGGTGGTGCCATCGTCGATCAGCACGCCCTCGACCTTGTCGGTCCCGAGCACCGCCTTGGTATTGGCGCGGGTAATCACCTTGATGCCGCGTTCGACAAAGGCCTTTTCCAGCAGATAACCAGCGGCCGGATCAAGCTGGCGCTCCATTAATGTCGGCGACAGATGCAGCACAGTCACCTCGATGCCGCGCATGCGCAGGCCGGCGGCAGCCTCCAGCCCGAGCAGCCCGCCGCCCAGCACGACTGCTTTGGCACCACGTGCGCAAGCGGCGATCATCTTGTCGACGTCGTCGAGGTCGCGGTAGGTGATGACGCCGTCGAGCTGATGGCCAGGGATCGGTGGCACAAACGGGCTGGAGCCGGTGGCGATGACCAGCCGGTCGTAAGGGGCGACAATGCCATTGGTGGACAGAACCGTCCTGGCCTCGCGATCGATCAGCGTAACCGGCGAGGACCGATGCAGCGTGACATTGTGGTCAGCGTACCAGTCATCGCCATGGGTGATGATCTCCTCGTAGGTCTTTTCACCCGACAAGACCGGCGAGAGCATCAGACGATTGTAATTCACCCGTGACTCGGCGTTGAAGATAGTGACGTCGAACTGGCCAGGGGCACTCTCGAACAGATGTTCGAGCATCCGCCCCGGCGCCATGCCATTGCCGATGATGACAAGTTTTTCAGCCATGTTGGTTCTCCTATTCCGCCGCCGCGATGCCGTTGCCGAGGCGCTGCGCGCGCCCGGAGCGGATGCGATCAAGGGTTTCTTCGTCAGGGTTGGCGCCGCCTTCATAGGCCTCGAGAAATTCGAGCAGTTCCTCGCGATAGGCGTAGTAGTCCTTGTGGGCGAGCAGGGCCTTGCGCGACCGGGGACGGGGCAGGTCGACGTCCATGATGTTGCCGATCCGGGCATTGGGGCCGTTGGACATCATCACCACGCGATCGGCCAGCAGGATGGCCTCATCGACGTCATGGGTGACGCAGATAGCCGTGACCTGCGTCCTGCAACTCCCAGCGGGTGATGCTGTCGAGCATCCCGAAGGGCTCATCGAGCAGCAGCAGTTTGGGCGAGAGGGCAAAGGCGCGGGCGATACCGACGCGCTGCTTCATGCCATTGGAAAGCTCGCCTGCCATCCGGTGCATGGCGTCTCCCAGCCCGACCCGGTTGAGATAGTACTCCACCACGTCGCGCCGCTCGGCGGCACTGGCGTTGGGATAGACCCGGTCAACGCCAAGCGCCACATTCTCGCGGGCGGTGAGCCAGGGCATGAGCGAGGGTGCCTGAAAGACCACGGCGCGGTCTGGTCCTGCGCCAACCACCTCCGCATTATCCAGCACGATTCCGCCCGCTGAGATCGGGTTCAGGCCCGCCACCATGGACAGGACCGTGGATTTTCCACAGCCTGAATGGCCGATCAGCGTAACGAACTCGCCCTTCTTCATCTTGAAGTCGAACCGATCGACCACCGTCAGAGGGCCTTTGGGCGTGGGGTAGACCTTGGAGACTTGTGAAAATTCCACATATCCCGCTTCAATCCGCGAGGCAGCCGCATCTGCATAGGCCGTGGGGAGCTTGGAGGCTTTTCCGCGATTGATAGGCACCACATTGGGTAGCGCCACTTCGGGTTCTCCCGAAGCATTTCGCCCCGCGCCCACGTCCATCAGATATTCGGTGATATCCCGGCGCAGCGTGATGAAGCGGTCATCACCATTGAGGGCCGCCCGGTCACGCGGGCGTTCGATGCCCACAGGGAACTCGGGACCCAGCGTGGCGCCCGGTCCCGGTGTCAGCGGAATGACCCGGTCAGCCAGAAGGATCGCTTCATCTACATCATTGGTTATCAGGATGATGGTCTTTTTCTCGGCTTCCGAGATCAGCGCGAACTCGTCCTGCAATTTGGAACGGGTCAACGCATCCAGCGCAGACAGCGGCTCGTCCAGCAGCAGGATTTCCGGCTGCATCGCCAAAGCACGGGCCACGGCAACGCGCTGGCGCATGCCACCCGAGAGTTCTGCCGGGCGACGGTCCACGGCATGCGCCAGACCGACCATGGCAATATAACGGGTGCGCAGGGCCAGGCGGTCTGCCCGGCTCATGGTCTTGTGCACGGCATTGATGGCCAGGTCGACATTGCCGCCCACCGACAGCCAGGGCATCAGCGAATAGGACTGGAACACCACGCCGCGCTCCGGCCCCGGACCGGTGATCTCGCGACTGCGAAAGATGATGCCACCGCGATCGGGCTCGACGAGCCCGGCAAGCAGGGAAATCAGCGTGGTTTTGCCGGCGCCGGAGAAGCCGAGAATGGCGACGAACTCGCCCTCCTCGACGCTCAGGTTGATCCCGGACAACACTTCCGTGCGCTTGGCGCCCTCGCCATAGTGTTTGCAGACATCGCTCAGTTCGAGAATTGCGGACATCCTTGCCTCCTAGCGGTTCGAAGAGAAGGTGAAGGCGGTCTGCAGGGTGAACATCACCCGGTCCAGCATGAAGCCGAGAATGCCGATGGTCAGCACCGCGACCATGATGCGGGCCAGCGAGTTGGAGGAGCCGTTCTGGAACTCGTCCCAGACGAACTTGCCCAGGCCCGGGTTCTGCGCCAGCATTTCGGCGGCGATCAGCACCATCCAGCCCACACCGAGCGACAGGCGCAGGCCAGTGAAGATCAGTGGCATCGCCGAGGGCAGCACCAGCTTGGTGACGGTGGTGAGCGTGGACAACTGCAGCACCTTGCCGACGTTGATCAGATCCTTGTCGATCGAAGCGACGCCCAGCGTGGTGTTGATCAGCGTTGGCCACAGCGAACACAGCGTGACGGTAACCGCCGAAATCACCAGCGCTTTGGGAAAGGCATCATGGACATCAACGTAGAGCGCCGAAACGATCATGGTGACGATGGGCAGCCAGGCCAATGGCGAAACCGGCTTGAACAGCTGTACTAGTGGGTTCAGCGCGCCGTTGAATGGCCGGCTGAGGCCCGAGGCGATGCCGAGCGGGATGGCAATGACCGTGGCAATCAGAAAGCCAAGCCCTACCGTCTTGAGCGAGGTAAAGATCTGGTCGATGAAGGTCGGCTTGCCGGTGAAGCTGCGCGACTTGACCTCATCGGGCTTGCCGTCGGCCACCAGCTTGGCATTGCGGACGTCCTGACGGTCGTAAAATTCGGCTTCCTTGGCGCGTTCATCGACATGGTCCTGCCACAGCGATCCGGCCTGTTCCCAGACTTCCACGGGGCCCGGAATGGCCCCCAGCGAGGTCTGCACCTGCGGCGCCAGGGCGGCCCAGGCAAAACCGAAGATGACCAGGCCCATCAGCGGGAACAGCAGGCTGTCGCGCAGCTCTGCCAATTGTTCGCGTGGATTGTCGCCCGCCGCGATCCTGAGCAATGGCGTCAGCCACCCCAGACCGAGCGCTCCCAGCCAGGCGCCAGCGCGGTTGATACCGGCAAACAGCTTCTGGCGTCTCTCCATTGAACGACCATTTTCGGAAACGTCGCTGGCCACTGTCATGATCTTGATCCTGTTTTCGCGATCTCTTGGCCGGACCCGCGAGTCCGGACACACGGTTCGGGATTATTTGGAGGCTGCTGTTTCGCCGGTCTTCAGGCCGATTGGCATGCTGTCGATATAGGCGTTGGGGGTATGGCCGTCGTAAGTGAGGCCATCAATGAATTCGGCCGTGGGAGCCCGGTAGCCGTCGGTGTCCCAGGGCATATCTGCCTCATCGATCAGCCCCTCGTCAGCCAGCAGGCGCGCGGCCTCGAGGTAGATGTCGGGGCGATAGACCGACCTGGCGACTTCGGCGTACCAGCTGTCTGGCTTGTCCTCGGCGATCTGCCCCCAGCGCCGCATCTGGGTCAGGTACCAGATGGCATCCGAATAATAGGGATAGGTCGCGAAGTGGCGATAAAAGACGTTGAAGTCGGGGACTTCGCGCACATCGCCGGGCTCATATTCGAATGTGCCGGTCATCGAATTGGCGATGACCTCGGCGTCGGCACCCACATATTCGGACCGCGACAGGATCTCGACCGCCTCGAGACGATTGGCATTGTCGTTTTCATCGAGCCATTTGGCGGCACGGATCAGTGCCTTGGTCACCGCGATTGTGGTGTTGGGGTTTTCCTCGACGAACGCGGCGGTCATCCCGAAGACCTTTTCGGGATTGTTCTTCCACAGCTCGTAGTCGGTAATGACCGGTACGCCGATCTTCTTGAACACGGCAGCCTGGTTCCAGGGTTCGCCAACGGCGTAGCCGTCAATGGTGCCTGCTTCCATGGTCGAGGGCATCTGCGGCGGTGGCGTTACCGACAGATAGGCCTTGGCGCCGATCTGCCCCGACACGTCATCGGGGGAATAAAACCCTGGATTGACGCCGCCGGCGGCCAGCCAGTAGCGCAACTCGTAATTGTGGGTGGAAACCGGGAACACCATACCCATGTTGAACGGGCGGCCTTCATCGGCGAACTCGTCAATCACCGGCAGCAGCGCCGCAGCGCTGATCGGGTGCTGCGGCAGCCCGTCCGCACCCATTTCCAGGTGCGGCTTCATCAGTTCCCAGACGGCATTGGAGACCGTGATGGCATTGCCATTG
Source organism: uncultured Devosia sp. (assembly GCA_963975955.1). Taxonomy (GTDB): domain Bacteria; phylum Pseudomonadota; class Alphaproteobacteria; order Rhizobiales; family Devosiaceae; genus Devosia. Next base: position 316 of record CAXBKI010000115.1, on the reverse strand, counting down.
AGATCCATAGAGAGGGGAGTGACGATGTGCGCCTGGGTGCCATAGCCGATGGTCGCCGCCAGAGGCTGGCCGGCCAACATATGGGCGCCATCCAATGTGCCCGTGACGACGCCGTCGAGCAGCACCTTCCAGTTGGCCTGCGGCTCCAGGGTCACAAACAGACCTTCGTCCTCGAAATAGCCCTTCTCATAGGCGATGGCGAGCGGCGCCATGTCGGTGAGCTTAATGAAGCCGAACTTGAGTTCGTCCTTCTCCAGTTCCAGCGTGGCGGCATGTGCCGAACCGACCAGTGCCGATGCAGCGAGCAGACCAAGCG
>CAXBKI010000114.1:0-7602 GCA_963975955.1 uncultured Devosia sp. | reverse complement strand
CGTGTTGATGAGACAAGCCTTAGCGCAGCGGACTGTCAGTTTCCGGCAGTGGCCGTCACGGCGGTGGGGCAATCTGGTTGATGGCGCGCCATTGCTTGAGCATGGCCGCCCGGCGCCTTGGGTAACGTTCCGTCGTCAGCAATAGCGAGGTGATGCGGTCTATCCGGAAATGCCGGTAGGCCTGTCGCATCTCGCACCAGCCGGCGACGATGCGGGCCTCGTCGAAAAAGCCGATCAGAAAGGGCCAGATCGTGCGCTCGCTCGTGGTGCCGTCGAGGCTGCGATAGCTAATGGTGAGCTTGTGCTCGTTGCGGATGGCCAGGCGGATCTGGCTGGCATCGATGCTGGCCGGTGCGGTGACGCCGCGGGCGACCAGCAGATTGGTGGCATCCACCCTGTCGCGCAATTCGCCAGGCAGAACGGCGGTAATCTTTGCCAGAGCCTGGTGGGCCGACTGGCTGAGCCGGCTATCGTCGGCCTTGGCAGCGACCCATCGCGATCCGAGGACGATGGCTTCTATCTCGTCGGCGGAAAACATCAGCGGCGGGAGAGTGAAGCCAGGCCGCAGCACATAGCCCAGGCCCGGTTCGCCCACCACGTCGGCACCCTGTGCCTGCAGCGTGGCGATGTCTCGATACAGCGTTCGAATCGAAATGCCCAATTCGCTGGCCAGGAAGGGGCCGCTGACCGGTGTCGAGCGATTGCGCAGCAATTGCAGCAGGTCTAGCAGTCTGGCGGTGCGTGACATGGCCGTCCCAAAGCAAGGAAGGCGGCCCGAGGGCCGCCTTCCGTATCTTCCTAGCCGAGGCCGAGGCGGCGCTGCCACCAACCGGCCTTCTTCTTGGGTTCGGGCTGGTCCGTCGGCTCCGCCGGGGCCTGCGGTGCGCTGGAGGAGACGACGATGCCCTCGGCTGGCAGTTCCTTCTTCACGCGGCGCGTCTTGGGCGCTGCTTCGGCTTCTGCCTCGGGTGCGGGTTCAGCCTCAGCCGGTGCAGCTTCTGCAACGCTGGTAGCGGGCGTGGCTGCTTCGGCTGCAGCTTCGGTCGCCTTTGGCTTGCGGGCGCGTGGCTTGCGCTTGGGCTTTTCTTCAGCCGGCGCAGCTTCTTCCCCAGATGCGGCGGCAGGTGCAGCCTCGGCCTCAGCAGCGGCCGCCTCGGCCTCGGCAGGGGCTGCCGTCTTGCGACGACGCGTCCGCTTGGGCTTTTCGGCCGGAGCTTCTGCTTCAGCTTCGCTGGCCTGCTCGGTGGCGGCTTCGGCAGGCGCAGCCGCGACCTCGTCCTGAACCAGCAGGCTGTCAGCCACGGCATCGGCGGTGGCCGATGTCAGTTCTGGCTCGGCAACAATTGTCGCTGGTGCCTGTTCGGTCCCTTCTTCGCCCTCGCGGCGGTTGCGGCGACCACCGCGGCGACCGCGGCGGCGGCGCTTGCGGGTTTCGCCATCGGCGCCATTAGCATCGGCACGGGTGCCATTGTCGTCGCTATCATCGCCTTCACCATCGGTGTCGGCAGGGCCGGCAGCTTCGGCGTCATCGCCGGCGGCCTGCTCGGCGCGCTGCTGGGATGGACGCTGACCGTTTTCGTCACCGCGATCGGCACCGCCACGGCGACGACGCCGGCGGCGGCGCGAGCGGCCTTCGCCGTCGGCTGCCTCGGCCGAGGCTGTCGGCTTCTCCTGTGCGTCTTCGTCCTCATCCTCGTCGATGATGTCGTCGTCGCCATCGTCTTCGATGATGGCGCTATCGACCCGCACATGTTCGGCCGTGCGCTGCTCGGCATAGGCCATGACGCGATCGTCGCCCTTTTCGATGGCGAACTGGTGTCCGGTCATCTTGCCGTCAGCGGTGATGGTGATCGACAGCTGATTGCGGATTTCCAGCGCGGTAAGCGTTTCGCGCTTGAAGTTGAGAATGTAGAGCGCGACCTCTACCGGCACGCGCACATTGATCGACTGGCCGTGGCGGCGCAGCACGTGGTCTTCAATGTTGCGCATGATCATCAGCGCCAGCGACTCGACCGAACGGACAAGGCCGGTGCCATCGCACATCGGGCATTTGTGGGTAGAGCTTTCGACCACGCCGAAGCGGATGCGCTGGCGGCTCATTTCCATCAGGCCGAAATGGCTGATGCGGCCGACCTGGATGCGGGCGCGATCGTCCTTGAGGCAATCCTTGAGCTTGCGCTCGACGGCCCGGTTGGAGCGGTTTTCCATCATGTCGATGAAGTCGATGACGATCAGGCCGGCCAGATCGCGCAGGCGCAGCTGACGGGCCACTTCATCGGCGGCTTCCAGATTGGTCTGGAGCGCTGTGTCCTCGATATTGTGCTCCTTGGTGGAGCGGCCTGAGTTCACGTCGATCGAAACCAGCGCTTCGGTCGGGTTGATCACGATATAGCCGCCTGAGGGCAGGGTGACCGTGGGCGAGAACATGGAGTCGAGCTGGGCTTCGATGCCATATTTGGAGAACAGCGGCTGATCGTCCTTGTAGAGCTGCACGTTCTTGGCGTGGCTCGGCATGATCATGCGCATGAAGTCCTTGGCTTCGCTGTAGGCAGCGTCGCCGGCAACGAAAACCTCGTCGATCTCCTTGTTGTAGAGATCGCGGATGGTCCGCTTGATCAGCGAGCCTTCCTCATAAACCAGGCATGGTGCCTGGCTCTTGAGCGTGAGTTCGCGCACGCTCTCCCACAGGCGCATCAGATATTCGAAGTCGCGCTTGACCTCGGCCTTGGTGCGCGACGCGCCGGCCGTGCGCAGGATGACGCCCATGCCCTGGGGCACTTCGAGATCGGAGGTGATCTCCTTGAGGCGCTTGCGGTCGGCAGCGTTGGTGATCTTGCGCGAGATGCCGCCGCCACGGGCGGTATTGGGCATCAGCACCGAATAGCGGCCAGCCAGTGACAGATAGGTCGTCAGGGCGGCGCCCTTGTTGCCGCGCTCTTCCTTGACCACCTGCACCAGCATGACCTGGCGGCGCTTGATCACTTCCTGGATCTTGTAGTGCTTGCGCGACTGGCTCTGGCGGCGGCGCTCGGGCACTTCCTCAAGCGCATCCGCGCCGCCGATCGATTCGACGGGCTCGGAATTGGCCGGCGCCTGTTCGATGTGGCTGCTGTCTTCGCTGTCCTGCGGATCGGCTTCGGCGTCCGGCTCGGTCACGCCGTCGGGGAGCGAGATGTTTTCGTCGGCGTCTTCGGCGTGCTCTTCTTCTTCATCGCGCAGCAGCGCTTCGCGATCGGCAACCGGAATCTGGTAATAGTCGGGGTGGATTTCGCTGAAGGCCAGGAAGCCGTGGCGATTGCCGCCATACTCGACAAAGGCGGCCTGCAGGGACGGCTCAACGCGCGTCACCTTGGCGAGGTAGATATTGCCCCGCAACTGGCGGCGGGTCGCCGATTCAAAGTCAAACTCCTCGAGCCGGTTACCTGAAGTAACAACGATCCGGGTTTCTTCCGGGTGGATGGCATCCACCAGCATTCTCTTGGTAGCCATAATTAACTCCGCGCGCTCGCGCGCCGACAAGAGGGCGCCGGAGAACCGGAATCCTTCTGGTAGCGCAGTGCGAGGCGAATGGTTTGGGGGTGAATGCGCGCAAAAGCTCTGCCTTGAACGCGCTGGTATAATTGGTCATGGCCGAAAGTTGCAGCGTGGCAAAGCGGCAATCGTCTTGTTCGATCGCGTCGCGTGTTGTCCGCCTGCGGGCCATCTGACCTCTTCCTATTGGGCTGCCCGTATCCGAAGATGAACCGGCAGCCGTCCGGTCCGAATGGGACCGAAATTCGTAAAAAGCGCAAGAAATGCCGCTTCTGAACCGGGGGCAGGAAGGTCTCTTCGATCCCTGTCCCAGCCACTTCCCGTGCCGCCGTCGCGAGCCTGAAGCTGCAAAAACGGCTGCACCGGAAAGCTTGCGCTTCGCCTTTAGCGTGTAGGGATGTCGCGGCCAATTGGCAACAGGAAACTCCAAAACCGGGTCGCGCCGGCAAATTCGCGGGGCTTTGCCGGCTCCGTGTTGGCCGGATCGGCAAATCATCGCATAAGTGCGACATGCGCCGCAGAATCGCCTGAACCGGGTGGGATGTGCTGCGCCTTCAGTTCAAGGGGCCGGTCGAGGCGTGTTCAAATCCATTCGCACATTGTTGTTACCGGTGCTGGTCTGCCTGCTGGCGCTGTTGCCTGGAGTGGCTGCGCAGGACGCTGCAGCCCCTGTCGCCGCGGCGCCGATCGGCCTGCCCAATGTGATGGACGTGCGCGTGACCGTCACGCCGGAACGGGCGCGGCTGGTGATCGATCTGGCCGCCAAGACCGAATTCGCGCTGGTCTCGCTGAGCGGGCCGGACCGGCTGGCGATCGATGTGCGCGCCGCGACCCTGACCGTGCCCGAGCCGGTGGTCGAGGTGGCCGACGAAGGGGTGATCTCGCAATACCGGGTGGAGCAGGCCGGCCCCGACCGGGTGCGGACCACGCTGATGCTGTCGGCTCCCGCGCAGGTGCAGCAGGCCTATGTGCTCGATCCGTTCGAGGATCAGCCGGCGCGCCTGGTGGTCGACATCATTCCGGCCAGCGCAGAGGAATTCGCGGCCAATGTGGCCAAGGACATCAAGGCTTCCGACGCCGTGGTGCCGGTGGCAGACAGCTCGACGCCGGCAGGCGGTTCGGAGCTGCCCATTGCCACGCGCCCCCTGGTGGTGATCGATCCGGGCCATGGCGGCATCGATAGCGGCGCCGAGGCGGCCGGCGGCATCAAGGAAAAGGACATCGTGTTGGCCTTCGCGCTCAAGCTGCAGCAATTGCTGATGGCTTCGGGGCGGTTCGACGTGGCGCTGACGCGGGAGGACGATACCTTCCTGCGGCTGGAGGAGCGCGTGGCGCTGGCCAGGTCCAACAAGGCCGACATCTTCATTTCGATCCATGCGGACAGCTTTCAGCAACCCGATATTCGCGGCGCCAGCGTCTATACGCGCGACGAGAATGCCACCGATGTGCTGGACAAGGTGCTGGCCGATTCCGAAAACAAGAGCGATGTGATCGCCGGCTTCGCCATGCCGCAGATGGCGCCGCAGGTCGTCGATATCCTGCTCGATCTGATGCGCCGCGAGATGCGACACCAGTCCTTCACCCTGGCGCAGTCGATCGTGCACCAGCTTGAGCCCAGCGTCGCCCTGCGCCGGTATCCGGTGCGGCAGGCCGATTTCTTCGTGCTGCAGGCGCCCGATGTGCCCTCGGTGCTGGTTGAACTGGGCTTTCTGTCCAACTCCGATGACATGGCCAATCTCCTGCAGGGCGAATGGCAGGGGCGGACCGCCGAGGCGCTGGCGCGGGGGATTTCAAGCTATTTCGATGGCCTGAGTGCACCGCAGTGATGTGACAAATCCATCACGGCCAATGCCAAGCGGCGCCGGGCTGGTGCAAAAGCGGGCTTGTGATCCACTTTGAGCGCCGTCTCTGCTATCAATGCGCGAACTGAATCGGCGCGCCGAGGCTGGCGCTGCATTGACTATCTGGCGTCCCGGGCCTTGCCGGGCGGCGCCGCGGAGAAATTGACTATATGCTGCGCTTGATCGGCTGGTTGTTCGGCTTTGCTATGTTTCTGGCCCTGCTCGCTGTCGGCGGCGGGGTGTATTATCTGACCGCGGTGACGGCGCAGCTGCCAGACTACACCGTGCTCAAGGATTATCAGCCACCTGTCACCACGCGCGTGCATGCCGCCGACGGCACGCTGCTGGCCGAGTTCGCGCGTGAGCGCCGGCTGTTTCAGCCGATCGAAACCGTGCCGCCGCTGTTGATTCACGCCTTCCTGTCGGCCGAGGACAAGGATTTCTATACCCATGGCGGCATCGCCATTGACGGCGTGTTCCGCGCGCTGCGCGACAATATCATCGCCCGGCTGGACGGCAACAATTCCATCCAGGGCGGCGGTTCGTCGATCACCCAGCAGGTGGCCAAGAATTTCCTTTTGACCGCCGACCAGACCTGGGACCGCAAGCTGCAGGAAGCGCTGCTGGCGCTGCGCATCGAATCGACCTTTTCCAAGGACCGCATTCTCGAGCTCTATCTCAACGAAATCTTCCTGGGTCTGAACTCCTATGGCGTGGCGGCTGCGGCGCTGAACTATTTCGACAAGGCGCTCTATCAGCTGACGCTGAGCGAAGCGGCCTATATTGCCGCGCTGCCCAAGGGACCGAACAATTATCATCCGTTCCGGCGGCCACAGGCGGCCATCGAACGGCGCAACTGGGTCATCGACCGTATGGTCGAGAATGGCTATGCGACGGCCGAGGAGGGCGCTGCCGCCAAGAAGGAGCCGCTCAATGTCAGCCCGCGCGCGGGTGGCAGCCAGCTCTATTCGGCCGAATATTTCACCGAGGAAGTGCGGCGCGAACTGGCCAAGCTCTATGGCGAAGACCAGCTCTATGGTGGCGGCCTGTCGGTGCGCACCACGCTTGAGCCGCAAATGCAGGAATATGCCCGCCGGGCGCTGATGGACGGGCTGATCGCCTATGACCACAGCAAGGGATTTCGCGAGCCGGTTGCCAGTATCGAGCTGGGGCCGGACTGGGGCATTGACGTCAACAAGATCGCGCCGCTCAGCGACGTGCCCGAATGGCAGCTGGCCGTCGTGCTCGAGCTGGGCAGGAACGAGGCCCGCATCGGGCTGCGTCCGGACGGCGCCGCCGGCGGCGGCATCTCCGACGAGCGGATCGAGGGCACGTTGTCGGGCCCCGACATCAAATGGGTATCCAAGCCCGTGGAGAGCTTTCTCAAGGTTGGCGACGTGGTCTATGTCTCCCCGGTATCGGGCAGGACCGGCCACTACACCCTTGAGCAGGTTCCCGAGATCGAGGGCGCGCTGGTCGCCATGGATCCGCGCACCGGGCGCGTCCTGGCCATGGTTGGCGGGTTCTCCTATGCGCTGAGCGAGTTCAACCGGGCGACGCAGGCGCTGCGCCAGCCCGGCTCGTCGTTCAAGCCGATCGTCTATGCCGCGGCGCTCGACAATGGCTATACGCCCGCTTCGGTGGTGCTCGATGCCCCCGTGGAAGTCCGCAACAGCGACGGCTCGATCTGGCGGCCGGAAAACTATGCGCAGGAGTTCTATGGGCCGCAGACCCTGCGCCGCGGCATCGAGCGCAGCCGGAACGTGATGACCGTGCGCTTGGCGCGCGATATCGGCATGCCGCTGGTGGCCGAATATGCGCGGCTGTTCGGCGTCTACGACTCGATGCAGCCGGTCCTGGCGATGGCGCTGGGCGCCGGTGAAACCACCGATATGCGGATGACCGCGGCCTATGCCACGATTGCCAATGGCGGCCGCAAGATCGTGCCGACGCTGATCGACCGGGTGCAGGATCGCTATGGCGCGACCGTCTACAAGCACGATCAGCGCCTGTGCCAGGACTGCAAGGCGCAGGACTGGCATGGCCAGGGCGAGCCGCAGATCGTGGACAATCGCGAACAGGTGCTCGATCCGATGACGGCCTATCAGATCACCTCGATTCTCGAAGGCGTTGTCCAGCGTGGCACCGGTACCGCCGCCAAGGTGCTCAACCGGCCGGTGGCGGGCAAGACCGGCACCACCAATGACTACAAGGATGCCTGGTTCGTCGG
>CAXBKI010000113.1:0-7631 GCA_963975955.1 uncultured Devosia sp. | reverse complement strand
CTGCCCGATTTTTCTATGCGTCAATTGCTCGAAGCTGGCGTTCACTTTGGTCACCAGAAGCACCGCTGGAACCCCAAGATGGAACGCCACATTTTCGGCGTTCGCAATGACATTCACATTCTCGACCTGAGCCAGACCGTGCCGGCCCTGAGCCGTGCCCTGCAGCTGGTCAGCGACACCGTTGCCGATGGCGGTCGCGTGCTGTTTGTCGGCACCAAGCGCCAGGCCGCGCCGCTGGTTGCCGAGGCTGCCAAGCAGTCGGCCCAGTATTTCGTCAATTCGCGCTGGCTCGGCGGTACGCTGACCAACTGGCAGACGATTTCCAAGTCCATCGCTCGCCTGCGCGAGCTGGAAGCCATGAGCGAAGACGAACTCGCCCTGCGCACCAAGAAGGAACGTCTGATGATGAGCCGCGAAGAGGAACGCCTTGAGCGTGACCTTGGCGGCATCAAGGACATGGGCAACCTGCCATCGCTGCTGTTCGTGATCGACACGAACAAGGAAGCCAATGCGATCAAGGAAGCCCGCCGTCTGGGGATTCCGGTGATTGCCATCGTCGACACCAATTGCGATCCCGACACTGTCGACTACGCCATTCCCGGCAATGACGACGCGTCGCGCGCGCTTGAGCTGTACACCTCGCTGATTGCCAAGGCAGCCATCGACGGTATCGGTCGTTCGTCGTCGGCTCTGGGTTCGGATCTGGGTGCTGGCGATCAGACCCCGGCTGAAGATCTGCCGGTCGAAGCCGCTGCAGAAGCGCCTGCAGCGCAGCCAACCGTCAACTAAGTCCGCTACAAGCGCGCTTTGTATTGATTTGAACCATGCGACCCCTGCAATGGGGTCGCCAAGAGGTGAACCTATGGAAATCACAGCAGGAATGGTCAAGCAGCTCCGCGACTCGACAGGCGTCGGGATGATGGACTGCAAGAAGGCCCTGGCCGAAACCAATGGCGACATGGAAACGGCAATCGACTGGCTGCGCACGCGTGGCCTGGCCAAGGCCGCCAAGAAAGCCGACCGCGTTGCCGCCGAAGGTCTGGTTGGCATTGCGACCGCCGGTACCAAGGCTGCCGTTGTCGAAGTCAATTCGGAAACCGATTTCGTTGCACGCAACGAACAGTTCCAGGCCATTGTCGGCACCATCGCCACGCTGGCGCTCGACGCCAATGGCGATGTCGCAAAGCTGGCCGAGACGCCGTTCCCCGGTACGGGCAATTCGGTCTCGGGCGAGCTGAGCGAAGCCATTGCCAAGATCGGCGAGAACATGAACCTGCGCCGTACCGAAGTCGTCTCGGTCAGCGACGGTGTGGTGGAAAGCTATGTCCACAATGCCGTCAAGGCTGGCCTGGGCAAGATCGGCATTCTGGTGGCGCTGGAATCCACCGGTGACAAGGCTGCGCTGTCCGCCCTGGGCAAGCAGCTGGCCATGCACATCGCGGCAACCAATCCGCTGTCGATCGATCCCGCCGATCTCGACCAGGATGTCGTCGCGCGCGAGCGCGCCATCATTCTCGAGCAAGTCAAGGAATCGGGCAAGTCGGCCGAGATCGCTGAAAAGATGGTCGATGGCCGCATGCGCAAGTACTTCGAAGAAGTCACCTTGCTGGCACAGACCTTCGTGATCGATGGCGAGACCAAGGTCCGCGATGCGATCAAGAATGCCGAGAAGGATGTTGGCGCGCCGATCAAGCTGACCAGGTTCGTGCGCTTTGCGCTGGGCGAGGGCATCGAGAAGGCCGAGAGCGACTTTGCCGCTGAAGTGGCCGCGACTGCCGGCGTGAAGTAATCACGCCACCGATTGTTGCGGGTGGGCCCAGGGGCCCATCCGCTGCTCTCTCGCGCTGCCATGATTTGGCCCGGGATCGAGCACAAAACCCTGTCTAAATTCGTTTCGTCCGGTGTGGCGCTTTCTTTTGAAGGCGCTTTTGCCTTAGTGTCTGCCGGGCCGCCGGATTCGGTGCCCCGCCGCTTTTTTCCGCAAGGGGTTCGTCGATGGTTCCTGCCTATAAACGCATTTTGCTCAAGGTGTCGGGTGAGGTGCTGGCCGGGGACCAATCTTTCGGCATTGAGCCCGAATTTCTCCAGTCCGTTGCCAAGCAGATTGCCGACGCCGCCAAGAGCGGCTCGCAGATCGCCATCGTGATTGGCGCGGGCAATATTTTTCGCGGCATGGCCGTGGCCGCCAATGGTACCGATCGCGTCACCGCCGACCTGATGGGCATGCTGGGCACGGTGATCAATTCCCTGGCGCTGAGCAATGCCATCACCCGGCAGGGCATGAAGTCCAAGGTGTTTTCTGCCCTCAATATGCCCTCGGTGGCCGACAGCTTCACCGCGCGCGCAGCCAAGGCCGCGCTGGACGAGGGGTTTGTGGTGGTCTGCGCCGGTGGTACCGGCAATCCCTTTTTCACGACGGACACAGCCGCCGCGCTCAAGGCCATCGAGCTCGATTGCGACGTGCTGCTCAAGGGGACCAAGGTGGATGGCGTCTACTCTGCCGATCCCAAGACCAACCCGAATGCGACCCGCTATGAAACCGTCAGCTATGACGAAGTGATCGGTCAGAACCTGAAGGTCATGGATACTGCCGCATTCGCCCTTGCCCGCGACAATGGCTTGCCGATAATCGTATACGCGCTTGACGACGAAGCTGGCTTGGCCGGCGTGCTGGCGGGTACCGCCCGCTCCACACGTGTTGGCTAGCCGATCTAGACTGGAAGGACGACAGAATGGCCTATAACCTGGACGAACTCAAAGCCCGCATGCAGAAGTCCATTTCGTCCCTGCGGGATGAATTGGTGGGTCTGCGCACGGGTCGTGCCAGCGCCAGCTTGCTCGAACCGGTGACAGTGGAGGCCTATGGGTCCCGCATGCCGCTCAACCAGGTGGCGACCGTTACCGTGCCCGAGGCGCGCATGCTCAGCGTCCAGGTATGGGATCGCAGCATGGCCAATGCCGTTGAAAAGGCCATTCGCGACTGTGGCCTGGGTTTGAACCCGATGGGGGAGGGCCAGATTATCCGGGTGCCCTTGCCCGAGCTCAACGAAGAGCGTCGTCGGGAACTGACCAAGGTTGCCCACAATTATGCCGAAGCAGCCCGTGTCGCGGTGCGTCATATCCGTCGAGACGGCATGGATGCGCTCAAGAAGGCGGAAAAGGATGGCGATCTGGGGCAGGACGAGGCGCGCGCCCAGTCCGATCTCGTGCAGAAGGCCACCGACGCGGCCGTTGCCGAGATCGATCAGGTCGTGGCGGCCAAAGAAGCCGAAATCATGCAGGTTTGAGTTAAACCCGCTGCGCTGGGAGGGCGTAGATGTCTAGTGATCCAGCCATCGCCGCCGAACTTGCGCAGCGCGCGCCATTGCGCGTGCCGACGCATCTTGGCGTCATCATGGATGGCAATGGACGCTGGGCGACGGCCCGGGGCAAGCGCCGGACCGAAGGGCATATCGAGGGCGTCAAGGCGCTCCGGAACATGGTTGAGCTCTGCATCAACTACGGTGTCAAACACCTCACCGTGTTCAGCTTCTCATCGGAAAACTGGTCCCGTCCTCGTGAAGAAGTGGCGTTTATCTTCAATCTTCTGCGCCGGTTTGTTGCATCAGACCTTCAACGGCTGATCCGCAACAACGTCAAGGTGCGGATCATTGGCGCGCGCACCGGGCTTGAGCCCTCGCTGGTGCATCTGATCGACGATGTCGAGGCCAAGACGGCGGACAATACCGGCCTGGTGCTGGTGGTTGCCTTCAACTATGGCGCCAAGGCCGAAATCGTGGAAGCGACCCGGCGCATTGCGGCCGAAGTTGCCGCTGGCCGACTGGCGCTCGAGGATATCAGCGAAGCCACGGTCGAGGGAGCGCTCTATACGGCGGGGCTGCCTGATCCGGACCTGATCATCCGCACCAGTGGCGAGCAGCGCATTTCCAATTTTCTGCTCTGGCAGGCCGCCTATGCCGAATTTGTCTTCGTGGACGAACATTGGCCCGATTTCAACGAAGCCAGCTTCATACGCGTGCTCAAGACGTTCTCGCAGCGCGACCGGCGCTTCGGTGGTCTGGGGACGGTGCTGCCTTGAGCGAGTCCCGCGATATTGTCTCCCAGCCTGCCGGCGGTCGCCGCAATGTGTGGTCCGACCTCGGGCCGCGACTGATATCGGCGCTGGTCATGATCGTGCTGACGGCGACGGCGCTGGTTGTGGGCAGCTATTTTTTCGCGGCAGTTGTTGGTGCCGTGTTTGCCGGCGCCTATCGGGAATGGGAAACCATGGTTTCCCGGGCACCGCTCACGCCCACCGGCATGGTGCTGATCGCTCTGGTCGCGCTGTCGGGTTTCATCTTTCCGTTCGCGGGCGCTCTTGGCAGCGTCTGCGCCATCGCAGTGGCCTGCGGGATTGCCATTGCGGCGCGCGGGGAGGGCATGTGGTGGCGGGTGCTGGGTCTGCTGATCTATGGCGCCATCATCATTGCCGCGCTGGTCCTGCGTGGCGACAGCACGGCCGGCATATGGGCCGGGCTTTACCTGGGCACTGTGGTGTGGATGACCGATTCCGCGGCATTCTTCACCGGGCGACAGATCGGCGGCGAAAAGCTGGCGCCCGATATCTCTCCGGGCAAGACCTGGTCAGGCGCGCTGGGTGGCTTGGCGCTGGGGACGGGGGCAGGACTGGTCATCTGGATCCTGGCAACCGACTCGCCGTGGTGGATCGGCCTTGTGCTCTCGGCGGTGATCAGCATTCTGGGACAGTTGGGCGATCTGGGCGAGAGCGCCATCAAGCGGCATTTCCGGGTCAAGGACAGCGGTGATATCATCCCGGGGCATGGGGGGCTGATGGATCGGCTCGACAGCCTCACATTCGGCGTGTTGCTGGTGCTGCTGATCGGCGCGTCGCATCTGGGCCTCGGCTCCGTCGCCGAGGGACTGCTTTACTGGTAGGCTGGCCGCAGGCGTCGACCAACAAGGAAGACAATGTTCGATTTCATTTATTGGCTTGCATCATATGTCGTGCCGTTTCTGGCGGTGCTGACGGTGATCGTTTTTGTGCATGAGATGGGTCACTATCTGGTTGCGCGCTGGAACGGCATTGCCATTCAGACCTTTTCGGTCGGTTTTGGCCGGGAAGTGTTCGGCTGGAACGACAAGGCCGGCACGCGGTGGCGGCTTTCGGCGATACCGCTGGGCGGCTATGTCCGTTTTGTCGGCGATATGGATGCCGCGAGCACGCCTGACCGCGAAGCCATTGCCAATGCTGATCCGGCGCTGGCGTCAAAATTGTTTGCCAACAAGAATGTGTGGCAACGCATTGCTGTCGTCGTTGCCGGACCGGTTGCCAACGTCATCCTGACATTCGTGCTGCTATACGCCTTGCTGCTGGGATACGGGCGCTACACCATTCCACCCGTCGTGGGTTCTGTCGTGGCAGGTTCGCCGGCCGAGGTGGCCGGGCTGGAGCCCGGTGACGTCATCGTGTCGGTGGATGGCTATGCCGTTCGCGGATTCGAGGATTTTCAGCGCCTGGTTGCCACCAGCCCGGAGCGGGCGGTCAGCGTGGCGCTTGATCGGGCAGGGGCGAGCCAGACGGTTGTGCTGGTTCCAGAGGCGACCGAGGTGCTCGATCAATTTGGCAACAAGCAGCGGATCGGTCGAATCGGGGTGACCCGGGACGTTGCGAAATCGGACGTGACGCTCTACCGGCCCGGTCCGGTGGAAGCGATCGGCATGACCACCGAGGAAATCCGCTTCATCGTGCAGCGGACGGCGGCATTTCTTGGGGATTTTTTTGTTGGCCGCGGTGACGTCGAGCAGCTGGGCGGACCGGTCAAAGTCGCCAAGGTTTCCGGCGAAGTGGCAACGCTGGGCATTGCCGCGCTGATAAATCTTATGGCGCTGCTGTCGCTAAATATCGGTATCTTCAATCTTTTGCCGGTACCTATGCTCGACGGCGGCCATCTGATGTACTATCTGGTGGAAGCTGTGAGGGGGCGTCCACTCAGCGTCAGGGTCCAGGAAATCGGCTTCCGTATCGGATTTGCCCTTGTTCTGAGTTTGATGGTGTTTACGCTCTTTAACGATACACTGTTCGCACATTTTGGAATCTTGCGTTAACCCCTGGTTAACCTTGGTTTGCAAGGTGTTGCAGGAATACAAGAGCACCAAGCATTTGCTAACCGCGACCGGGCTTACGCCTTGTCCTTGGTTAAAAAGGCGGTAAAACGGTGCAATGGAGTTAGTCTGGGGGCGCGCTATGCATGGCGATTCTTCGGGCATGGTCGCAGAGGCAATAATAAGATGATCCACCCCACCAAGTTGATGCGCGGCGCGTTCATGGCGCTAGCGATACTGGGCGCAGCTACGCTCGCAGGACCCAGCATCCCGCTCTTTGGTGTTGCGACGGTACAGGCTCAGGAGCAGTTGGTTGGCTCCGTTCTGTTCGAGGGTAACCGGCGCTTCAACGATGCCCAGCTGCTGGCCATGGTTGATGTCTCTGCTTCCGGCATTTTCAGTCAGCAGCGTCTTGCCGCTGACATCGAGAGCATTCGCCAGGCCTATGATCGCGATGGCTTCCGTTCAGTTTCTGTGACTGCTCGGACCGAAGCCACTACCGATGGCCGGGTTCGCGTTGTCTTCGTCGTCAATGAAGGCAATCGCGTCGGCATCGCGGCGATCAATTTCACTGGCAATAATTCCATGTCGGCGGGCAACCTCAAGGGTGCGCTGCTGACCAAGGAGACCGGCATTCTGAGCTGGTTGTTCAAGGATGACAGCTATGACGAGCAGAAGCTTGCGATCGATCGCGAGCGGATTCGTCTGTACTACGCCAATCGCGGCTTCCCCGATGCTCAGGTCACTTCGGTGGGTGAGTTCGATGCGGCGCGGAACGCCTACTTCATCAACTTCACGATCAATGAAGGTCAGAAGTACACCTTCTCCGACGTCGGTATCGAGACCAGCATTAGCGGTCTGAATACCGATGGCCTGCGCGGCACCGTGCAGACCGGGGAAGGGCGCCGCTACTCGGTCACCGATCTGCAGTCGACCATCGAGGACATGACCTACGAAGCGACGACGCAGGGCTATTCCTTCGCCGACGTGCGGGCTCGCCTGGATCGTGATGCGGCTGATGGCACTTTCAAGGTGACCTTTCTGGTCGATGAGGGTCCGCGGGTCTATGTCGAGCGGATCAACATCACCGGCAATACCAAGACCCGCGACTTTGTCATTCGTCGTGAACTGGAGTTCGCCGAAGGCGACCCCTTCAACCGTGCACTGGTGGTTCGTGGTCGCAAGAACATCGACGCCCTTGGGTACTTCTCGGCAGTCAACGTGACGACTGCTGCAGGCTCTTCGCCCGACAAGGTGGTGATCAATGTTGCGGTGACGGAAACCTCGACGGGTGAATACGGCGCGACGGCTGGCTACTCGACCACCGATGGTGTTCTGGGTGAGCTGTCGCTGACCGAGCGGAACTTCCTGGGTCGTGGGCAGTATCTGCGGGCCGCCGTCGGCGCGTCGCAGTCTGGCCGGACGTTTGACTTCTCGTTCACCGAACCTCGCTTCATGGGTCTGAAGGTCTCGGCCGGCGTCGATGCTTATCATCGCATCTCCGATGAAGGCACCAGCACGTTCTACGG
>CAXBKI010000112.1:0-7635 GCA_963975955.1 uncultured Devosia sp. | reverse complement strand
TGGCCATCGCGTTTCCTGCATTTACCGATGGGCGGGGCTATTCCACGGCTCGCCTCCTGAGCGAACGCTACGGATATGCTAATGAAATCAGGGCAGTGGGCGACGTATTGCAGGACCAGATTCCGCTGATGCGGCGCTGCGGTATCAATGCCCTGGTGGTGACGCATGAGCCAACGCGCGAAGCACTGCTGGAAAACAGGCTGCCCGAAGTGGGCATTTTCTATCAGCCCGCCGGCATCACCGAGGTGCCGCTGGGCACGCGCCCCTTCCTTCGGCGGGCCTCCTGATATAGGTGAACGCGGGGGCCAGCCTGAGGCCGCCCGCTGAACTTTCCGCAATGACTGAGGGCGGTGGCCCTCCAACTGGACTTGAGATCAATGAGCACTGAAATCACCACCGATGTCGTCGTCATCGGCGCCGGCCCCTGCGGGCTGTTTGCGGCGTTCGAGCTGGGTCTGCTCGACCTCAAATGCCACTTTATCGATATTCTCGATCGCCCCGGCGGGCAGTGCGCCGAGCTTTATCCAGAGAAGCCGATCTACGACATACCCGGCTTCCCGGTGGTCACAGGCCAGCATCTTACAGATAACCTGATGGCGCAGATTGCGCCCTTTGCCCCCGAATTCCACTTCAACCGCATGGTCAACTCCATCGAGAAGCAGGAAGACGGCTCGTTCAAGCTGGCGACCGACGCCGACGAAATATTCCACGCCAAGGTCGTGGTGATTGCGGCTGGTGGTGGTTCGTTCCAGCCAAAGCGGCCGCCGGTCGATGGCATCGAGGCCTTTGAAAACCGGTCCGTCTTCTATTCGGTCCGCAAGATGGAAGACTTCCGCGGCCAGGACGTGGTGATTGTCGGTGGTGGTGACTCCGCGCTCGACTGGACGCTCAACCTGCAGCCAATTGCGCGTTCGCTGACCCTGGTGCACCGACGTGCTGTCTTCAAGGCGGCGCCGGCATCGGTCAACAAGATGCAGGAGCTGGTGGGCGAGGGGAAGATCAATTTCCTTACCGGCCAGATTGCCAAGCTGGATGGCGAGGACGGCCAGATCAACCATGTGCACCTGACCACCGATGCAGGCGATCTTTCGGTCCCCGCGACGCGGCTGCTACCATTCTTCGGCCTCACCATGAAGCTGGGTCCAGTGGCCGATTGGGGCCTCGAGCTCAACGACAACACCATCGTGGTGGACACCGAGAAGTTCCAGACTTCGGTTCCGGGCATCTTCGCCATTGGCGATATCAATTCCTATCCCGGCAAGCTCAAGCTGATCCTTTCGGGCTTCCATGAAGCGGCGCTGATGGCGCAGGCGGCCAAGGCGATTGTCTCGCCAGGCGAACGGGTGGTGCTCCAGTATACGACCAGCTCCACCAAGCTGCAGAAAAAGCTGGGCGTCGCCTGATGAAGATCCTTGTCACGGACCAGGCCGGTGCTGATCACGAGCTCGAAGGGCTCGAGGGGTGGCGTGTCATGGAGGTCATTCGTGACTGGGGGCTCAACATCAAGGCCGAGTGCGGTGGCGCGTTGAGCTGCGCCACCTGCCACGTCTATGTCGATAAAGACTGGACCGATATTGTCGGTGCGCCCAGTGACGAAGAAGAAGACATGCTCGACAGCGTCGGCGATGTGCGGCCCAATTCGCGGTTGAGCTGCCAGATTCTGATGAGCGATGCGCTGGATGGACTCAAGGTGACACTGGCGCCCAGCGCCGCCAAGGACTGATGCGGCTCGCCCCCGGGCGTCGGTCGCGAGGCAGCACTATTGCACCCCAGCACCCGGTTTTGTGGGCGGATTGTTAGAACTTGCCTGACAAGATGGTCTCAGCGTCGGAACTGAGACAATCGAGTGCCGGGAAAGCCCATGACGACATCGACCAGCTGTGAGGGTTGCCGCGCTGCCGACGCAACCGCCTTTGCAATTCCTTTTACCATGGCATTCCAGCCAATTGTCGACCTCGCCGGCGGGCGCATCTGGGGCTACGAGGCGCTGGTGCGCGGCCTGGGTGGCGAAGGGGCCCACCAGGTTCTGAGTCAGGTCAACAAGCAGAATCGCTACGCCTTCGACCAGGCTTGTCGCGTCAAGGCCGTCGAACTGGCCGCGCGGCAGCTTGGCGACCAGCACGCCAAGCTCAGCATCAATTTCATGCCCAACGCTGTCTATGAGCCCGCGGCCTGCATCCGGGCAACGCTGGCGGCGGCATCGCGGATGCAGTTCGACACAAGTCGGCTAATGTTTGAGTTCACCGAGAATGAGAACATTGTGGACGTTGCTCATGTCCAGCACATCGTCGAGGAATATCGGCGCATGGGCTTTACCACGGCACTCGATGACTTCGGCGCCGGCTATGCAGGACTGTCGCTGCTGGCCCGGTTTCAGACCGACCTGATCAAGATAGACATGGAGCTGGTGCGGGATATCGATAGTTCCAGGGTCAAGCAGGCTATTGTCCGCAGCCTTGTGAGCCTTGCGCGCGAGCTGAACATTTTCCTGCTCGCCGAGGGCGTGGAGACCGAAGCAGAACTGCGGATGCTCAGGTCGGCAGGCATAGACCTTTTCCAGGGCTACTACTTTGCCAAGCCCAGGCTCGAGGCCTTTACGAAACTGGCCGAGCTGGCCCACAAGGCGGCCTGAGCAGAAGGCAGACCCAAACTTGCCTCCTGCGGCTAACTGGTCTGCTCGGATGCCAGGTTGGCGAGAGCGGGAATGAAGTCGCGCACCACAGGCTGCGGCTGGGTCTGGAAGGGCAGGGGACGGACCACCCGGATGGCGGCGATCCCGACCCGGACCGTCATCAGGCCGTTGACCACGCCTTCGCCCAGCCGCGCCGAGAGTTTCGCCGCCAGGCCTTGCCCGACCAGCTGTTCGACCAGGCCGTCGGTCAACACCAGGCCGCCCGTGACGGCCAGATGCGCCAGAACGGCACCGGTGAGCCTCCAGGAGCCAAAAAAGCCTGGGCGGGCCCCGTAGAGCGTCGCAATCGCCCCTGCAAGTCGAACGCTCTCATAGATGACGAAGGCGACATCGACCAGCGCGCGGGGCGATACGGCCGTTACCAGGGCCACGCGGCGGGCCGAAGCGGCCGTCAGGGTCTTGGCTCGGGCGTCGAGCGGCGCCATCAGAGTGCGTTCGGCCATCGCAATGATCTCATGGCCGTCGAACAGATGCGGCAGGTGATCGACGACGTCCTGACGGGCGCGAGCCTGGTCGGGGCGATCGGCATAGATGGCGATGAGTTTTTCAGCGACGTGGCTGGCCTGATGCTGATCGTTCTCTGCTGTCGCCTGGGTCGCATCCCGGCGCAGGGTGTCGAGCACCCGCAGGCGGCGCAGAGCGAAGATCTCGCGGGCCAGCAGAGCCAGCACGGCGACAAGGAAAATGCCGAGGACAGCCATGCCCAGCCAGCCCAGCCAGGGATTGGCAGAAAAGAGATCGCGGATCAGGCGGTCGGCCGCCAGGCCCAGTCCAGCCGAAACCAGCACGCCACCAGTGGTCCAGGCCACGCGTCCCAGCCAGCCCATGCGCCTGGGTGGCGTTGCCACCAGTCCTTGATCTTCAACCTCATCAAAGTCGACGGCGTCGAGCTCCACGGCATCGGGCGCAAAGGCCCGAGGCTTGCGGATGACAGGGTCGTCTGCGGTGGCGGGCGTGGTGGCGCGGGCGACAGGTCGTTTCATGCGAGCCAGTCTCCCAGAAGATAGTCCAGCGCCCGGTCAAAGCGGATATGGGGCAGCACGACATCGCCACTGGCATTGCGGTCGCGTTTTTGCGGCGGGGTAAAGCGCAGGAAGTTCAGGGCGACCGGATTGCCGGCCTCAAAAAGGGAATCTGGACGTTCCGGTAAGTCGCCGGGAAACAACGCGATTTCGTTCTTCCCGTCATAGCTGGTGCCATCCATGCTCTCGCCCTGCATCGGCGTGCCGATAATGGTATTGAGCGTGTGACCGCCTTCGGAAATTGTCCCCTCATGGGTGGCGCGAACGGCGGCCAAGGCCATAGAGCGCGTCTGGGTGCCGGCAAAGCGGGCGCGCTTGCTGGCGTTGGACACCAGCCGGTTGAGGATGGCCTCAAGGCGGTCATGACTGGTGTGGTGGACATGGTCTGCCTTGGTGGCGGCAAACAGGATCCGATCGATACGGCGCGCGAAGGGCCGCAGCAGGGGATTGGTCTCGCCCTGGCGAAAGCAGGCCAGAACCGAGGTCAGCGCGGTTTCGAGATCGGCGACGGCCGCGGGGCCGGCATTGAGCGCGCGCAAGGTATCTACCAGGACGACCTGGCGATCAAGCCGGGCAAAGTGATCGCGGAAGAAGGGCCGAACCACTTGCGCCTTGTAGGCTTCAAAACGGTGCTCCAGCATGGCGTAGAGGCTGGTGTGCCGGGCGGTCTGCGTTTGGGCGGGGAGCGGGGCGAAGGTGAGGGCAGGCGAACCCTCAAGGTCTCCCGGCAAAAGGAAGCGGCCAGGCGGCAGGGTGGAAAGGGCACCGTGTTCGCGGCTGCGGCGCAGATAGTCGGTGAACGCGGTGGCCAGGCGTTCGGCGTCCGGATCGCTGGCGTCCTTGAGGGGATCGGTGGCAGCGAGTTCGTCTAGGAAAGGGGCAGCTTCCTTGCCTGATCCCGGGCGGCGGGCGCGTTCGAGCGCCTCTGCGCTCCAATCGGCAAAGCTCAAGCCCAGCAGAGGCAGGTCAAGCAACCACTCGCCCGGGTAGTCAACGATGTCGAGATTGAGTGTCGAGGGGCCGCGCAGGCCGGAATACCAGTGCCGAGACTGGTATTTGAGAACGATGCGCAGCTGCGAAATGCGGCTTGTTCCCTCCGGCCACACCGGGTCTTTGCCGGTCAGCGCCGCCAGATGCTGCTCATAGGCAAAGCGGGGGATGGTGGCGTCCGGATATTCTGCCAGCCGCGCGGCAATGAAACGGCCCTCGGCCACCGGCGCAAAGCCGGGCATGCGACCGCCGGTCAGCAGGTTGTGCACCAAAGCGGTGATGAAGATGGTCTTGCCCGCGCGGCTCAGGCCCGTGACCCCGAGCCGCAGCGTCGGGGTCAGCGTGCCGGTCGCTGCATCGGCGAAATTGGCCAGGGCAATGCCCAGTTCGTCGACTATGGTCGTTGGAGGCTGAGGCACAGGCTGGTCTCTCAATGAACCTGCAAGATAGGGATTTGTGGTCGCGGATCAAGCGCCCATGCGGGCTGTCGTACCTGCCGATTGCCTGCTGCCCTTCGGCTAAGGCGAGCGCGTGGCCAGAGAGTTGCCGATATTGGCCATGTCATAGGGCGTGGTCTGGTAGATCTCGTTGATCCAGTTCTGGAACAGGAGATGGGCATGGCTGCGCCAGCTGTTTTCCGGCGTGGCGGCGGTGTCCCCATGGGGGTACAGATTGGCCGGCGGCGGGGTATCGAGGCCCGCAGCACGGTCACGGTCATATTCGTCTGCTAGCGACCGATTGTCGTACTCAAGATGGTTCATGAAATACACGGCCCGGTGCTTTTCATCGCCAATCATGCAGACGCCGATATCCGGGTTGTCGATCAGCACTTCGAGGTCCGGGCCCAAGGTCGTCCGGTCAATGTCATTATTGCGCGATACCGGGATCATCGGCCCATCGGAAAAGCCCCGCAGAAAGGGCGAGCGCGTGGCGGTCACCTCGTGGCGAAACACGCCAAAGGCCTTTGATGGCAGGCGGTAGCGCCTGGCACCGTGAAAGTGGTGCAGGGCGGCCTGCGCGCCCCAGCAGATGAACATGGTGTGATGGACGTTGGTCTGTGTCCAGTCCATGATTTCGAGCATTTCGGGCCAGTAGCGCACCGCGTCGAACGGAATATTGGCTATGGGGGCACCGGTAATGATGAAGCCGTCAAACTTGCGGTTCCGAACCTCTTCCCAGGTGCTGTAGAACGACTTGAGATAGTCTTCAGGAGTATTCTTGGACTGGTGCTCGGTAACCCGAACCAGAGTCAGATCGACCTGCAGAGGCGTCGAGCCGATCAACCGCGTGAACTGGGTTTCGGTGCGCTCCTTGTTGGGCATCAGGTTGAGCAGGCCAATTTCAAGCGGGCGGATATCCTGGCGCGCGGCACGCGTGGAATCCATAACGTTGACGCCCTCTTCCTCGAGGGTCTTGCGGGCAGGCAGGTTGTCAGGAATTCGGATAGGCATGGCAGCCTCTTAGCTGGCGACATTTACAACGCGATTCAAGCGGTGCGCGTCTCCCGTCGGAGAACGCGCTAACGCATTCGCTTGTCGATCGCGGCAGCCATCAGATCGATGAATTCATCGCCGTCGCGGACCAGGGCAAGGTCGGAAGCCTCGACGACGTAGCCGAAATTGTCCGCCAGGGTCTGGTAGCGTGGCAGGCGATCATGCAGCAGCGCTTCAAAGCCCCAGGCCCCAAAGCCAATCGGGTCGACATTGGCGTCGTCATGGATGCCATGAATGAGTTTGTACTCGGCCCATTTCTCGATGAGAAACTGTGGCGGGTAGTACATAGGCTTGGGGTTTTTCCTGAAGCGCCTGATCAGTTCGGCGGCGTCCTTGCCGGTGCCTCGGATATACAACATGGTCGTCGCATCAGCGAGCGTGCTGATGACGGGGTCGTTGGGATCGTTGGGGTCGACGACCTCGATCAGCGAGCCGCCGGTGTCGGCAATGAAATTGTCATAGCCATAGAGCTGCTTGGCCCGCTCGATGAAGTGGGGCACGTCCTGCAGGGCAGCAATCTCGGCGATGCGATGCTGCTCCTGACGGCGCTGGTATTCGGCCAGCGGCAGCCCGTGTTTGTCCGGATCACCGGGCGTGCCCAGATAGCTGGAGAGCGGGTCGAGATTCTCGAAGGTCAGATTCGAGGAGATATAGATGGAATCCGAGCGCAGCAATTCCGCCAGGAACGGCACCTTCATGGCTTCGCGCTTGAAGTTGTCGACAATGGCCTCACCCATATAGCGGGTGCCGATGCGGTAATCGGCCGAATAATGAAACCAGTTTGATGCCCGCAGCATGGCGGACAGGCGCGTCTTGCCAACGCCAGCCATGCCGAACACCGTCACGGCACGGCGTGGCGACTGAATGAACTCGTCGGCAGACTTGAACAGCATGAAACGCCCCAAATTTCTGGCCTTCCCAATAATGCAAGCGTCCCGGCTTCACAAGCGGGCGGCAATATCTGCCGTCAGCCCGGACTCTTTTGCCTGCTGATCCATGGATGCTCGCACGGGCAGGCGAAATTGATGAGCAAAATCAATGGCGAGGTCAGTTGGCACTGTACTTGCAGTTAAACGCTCGATCAGGCGCCACCAGGCGCAGAAAGTTTTCGGGAGTGATTGATGGGTATCTATGGCGCTCTTTCCAGTGCGGTGACGGGTCTTCGGGCTCAGGCGCATGCGCTGGAAAATATTTCGGGCAACATCGCGAACTCGCAGACGACGGGATATAAGCGCATCGAGACCGACTTCCTCGATCTGATCCCCGATGCGCCGATCAAGCGCCAGGTGCCTGGTGCCGTGCTGGCGCAGTCGCGTGGCACCAATGATATCCAGGGCGACATCAAGACGGTCTCGAACGAGACGTTCATTGCGCTCAATTCCAACGGCTTCTTTGTGGTGGAGCCCAAGGTTGGCCAGTCGGACGGCAATTCAGTCTT
>CAXBKI010000111.1:0-7650 GCA_963975955.1 uncultured Devosia sp. | reverse complement strand
CCCGAAATGCGCTGCCAGGGCCAGACATGATTGCTGCCGAGAGGTGTAAGACCCTGCTGCACATCCTGTTCGAGCAGGTCGCGCAGGAAGCCGATGCGCTGCCAGGCCTGGCCGTGCAACTGGCCGCCCTTGGCCCACCAGATCAGATCATCCGGATCGGCATAGGTCTCGCCATGGCCGGCATAACCGCCCCGAATGAGGGTGATCCAATAGCGATGGACCAGTTCCTCTGCGGTGATATTGCCCCAGCTCGGGTAGATATTGCCCTCATATTCGGGCTCGTCATTGACCACCGGCTTGCCATAGGCTTCGCGCCATTCCGGCGTGCGCTTGGTGTCCCAGTTCTGGATGCAGACGTGGCTGACCCAAGCCTTGCGGTGGTCGTAATTGGCGGTGACGTCGCCATTGTGGATCGACTTGAGGTGGTTATAGGGGTCGTTTTCTTCCAGAATGTGGAAATAGCGATCCCATTGCTGCATCGGCTTGGTGTCGAGCAGGAAGTCATACTCATTGGCCAGCGACCACCAGACATTGCTATAGGCCGAAAGGCGCGCGGCCAGATAGGCGACATAGCGGAAGTCCTGCTCGGCCGACATGTTGGCATAGCCCCAGCGATCATAGGGGTGGAACATGATGATGTCGGCTTCGATACCCATGTCGCGCAGGGTCTCGACCTGTTTTTCGAAATGGCGGAACGCTGCCGGGTTGGGGCGATCGAAATCGAGCGAGCCATCCGGCTTGGGCATGTAAACGGGCTGCAGCGGCTCATTGCTGTTGAAGGGATAGTCCTTCGGGAACACCCCCATGCGCAACTTGTTGAAGCGCGTCTTGCCCATGGTATCAAGCGTTTGAGCCTGTATCTCCAGGGGCTGGTGGGTCCAGGCATAACAAGTGGTGCCGAAGGGAAGGTAGGGCGTGCCATCGGCATAGGCGAAGTGGAATGTGTTGGCCACATGCACCGGGCCGCGGCGGCCCGGTCGTGCGGGCGTGACGACAAACGAACCGGTCTGACCATTCAGCGCTTCGGTGTCCGAGGCGGTGACGAAGCCCCATTCGCCCTCATTGTCGGGCATGAAGCGGATCTTGTAGACGCCATCGCCGTCATAGAACCCCGGCACGCGGACGCGGCGACTGTTCTGGGAGAATATGGCTTCGAGCCCAACCTCAAGGAAGGGATTGCCCTCTGACGGGCCGGCAATGCTGACCTCATAGATATCCCATTTGGCGACTGATTGAGTGGTCATAGCAAATCCCATATTGACAGAGTCAGCCCTTGACCGCGCCGGAGGTAAGCCCCGAGACGAAGTAGCGCTGGAAAATCAGGTAGACGATGGTGGCGGGCAACACCGTCATGACGATGGCAGAGTTGAGCTGGCCGTAATCGCGGGAGAACTGGCCCTGGAAGGCCGACAGCCCGAGCGGCAGGGTCCACATGTCACGGTCCTGCAGCAGGACCAGTGCCATGGCAAACTCGTTCCAGGTGGACACGAAATCCAGGATCAGCAATGCCGCCAGCACGGGCAGGCAGACCGGCAAGAATATCCGCCAGAAAATGATGAAGTGAGAGGCGCCGTCAATGCGCGCCGCCTCGCTCAGTTCCTTGGGCAGTCCGCGGAAGAAGCCATGCAGGATAAACACCTGATAGGGCACACCAAAAGCCAGATAGGGCAGAATGACGCCCGGATAGGTGTCAATCAGATGCAGCCCGTTGACCAGGGTGAAGAGCGGCGCCAGCATGACCTGGAACGGGATCATGGTACCAAACAGGATCAGCAGCAGCAGCAGCTTGTTGCCCTTGAACTCGATCTTGGCCAGCGCATAGGCCGCCATGGCCGAGATCATCAGCCCCAGGGGCACCTTGATGACGGTGATGATGACGCTGTTGAAGAAGGTGGTGCTGAACCGGCCACGGGCCCATGCCGAGGCATAATTGGCGAATTGCGGATCGGTCGGCGGCGAAAACGCGTTCGAATTCATCACCTGCGCCGTCGATTTGAGCGAGGTAAAGACGATGAAAACAAAGGGCGCTATCCAGATGACGGCCACCAGTGCGAGCGCGAGCCATAGGCCGATCAGTACCCAGTCGCGCTGCGGCGCCTCGACAATGACAGGGGTGTGCTTGTCGGCGATTGTGGACACTGACATTACTCCAGCTCCTCACGCTTTTGCGTCCAGCGCAGATAGGGAACGACCACGGCCAGCGTGATGAGCAGAAGCACAACAGAGATTGCACTGCCGCGCCCAAAGTCAAAGATCTGCATCGATTGGGTAAATGCCCATAGCGCAAGCATCTGGGTGGACTGCGCCGGGCCGCCCCCGGTCAGGCCGTAGACGATGTCGAACGCCTTGAGCGAGGAAATGATCGAGAGCACCAGCACAATGGTCATGGTGGTCTTGATCGCTGGCAAGGTGACAAAACGGAACACGTTCCAGCGGCCGGCGCCATCGATGCGCGCTGCCTCGACCAGGGTGCGGTTGACGCCCTGAAGTCCAGCCAGGAACAGCACCATCGAAAAGCCGACAGACTGCCAGACATGGGCAACAAAAGCCGAGTAGAGCGCTATATCGCGGTTCCCCAGCCAGTCCTGCACCCAGGATTGCAGGCCCGCGGCGCTGAGCACCTGCACAAAGAGGCCGAAAAATGGGTCATACATCCAGCGCCACATCGTTGCCACCGCGATGGGCGCAATGATGACGGGCAGATAGTAGATGGCCCGCAGCGTGTTGCGGCCCATAATCGGCTGGTTGAGACCCAGGGCCAGTAACAGGCCGATGATGGGCGGGAAAATCACCGACAGCACGGTCCAGATGATGGTGTTGCGGAACGCCACCCAGAACACCGGGTCCTTGGTAAAGATGTCCACGTAATTGCTGGTGCCGACGAACTGCCTGACCGGGTCGAGCCCATTCCATTTCTGGAAGCTGAGCACGACCACATCCACCATCGGATAGAGCGCAAACACGGCATAGATGATCACAGCCGGCCCGAGCAGCAGCACGGCTTGCGCCCGGGAATCGGCTAGAACTCTCTTCGGCGTCATCAGAACGCTCCTTACGCACAGGCGCTGTCGTCGGCCAGTGGCCCGGAAACGGCCGGCTCCTGACAGGATGCCGGCCGTTCATCCTTGGGAGGATCAGCTGCGGTTGTCGATGAAGGTCTGCAGCAGGGCAGCGGCATCGGCCGGGGCCGTATTGCCGCTCGCCACTTCATTGATCACGCGAAAATACTCGGTGGTCACATCAAGCGGAAAGGCCTGATCGCCATTCATGTAGACTTCGCTGTAGTCGTTGAAGATATCGAGCCATTTCTGGTCGATCGGCCTGAGGTTTTCATACACCACGTTCTTGTTGATCGAGGTGGTGCTGAACTGGCCCAGAGTGGCCTGCTGCACCGGCGTGGAGATGAAGTAATCCAGGAACTTGGCCGCCAGATCGGGGTTCTCGCTCTTGGTGCTGATATAGTGATATTCGGCAAAGCCATAGAGGCGATCGGTTCCGGTGGGGAAGGGAAAGACACCGTAATCGTCGATATTGCCCGCTTCGGTCAGCTGACCGACCAGCCAGTCACCCTCCAGCATCATGGCCGCACGACCGGCAAGGAACAGGTTGAACGACTGGGCCTGATCGATGCCCATGAACGGGCTCAGAATGTAGTTCTGGGACCATTTGTCGAGTTCGACAAAGGCGTCCGTGGCGCAGGACTCGCTGGCCCAGCTGACTTCCATGTTCATCAGTGCGTCGTGCTTCTCAGCACCGCATGTGGATTCCAGGATCACGTCCATCAGGCGCATGACGTGCCAGTTGACCGTGCCGCCAAAGGTGATGGCCGGGATGCCGGCGGCCTTGAGCTTTTCGGCATCGGCGACCAGTTCGTCATAATTGGCGGGCAGGTCGGTAATGCCGGCCTTCTCGAACAGCGCCTTGTTGTAATACAGCGCCTCGCCCTTGAAGGTGAACGGCACGCCCTGGCGGCCGCCTTCATAGATGCGCGAGAACGATGCGGCGGAGGGCGCCAGTTCCTCGTCCCACTTATACTCGTCGTAATATGTGTCGAGCGGCAGGCTGAGACCGGCCTTGATATACTCGCCCCCCAGACCCAGACCGGCCCAGCTGAAATAGATGTCGGGCCCACGATCCGAGCCCGCGGCAACCCGCAGTGCCGTCTTGTGGTCATCGGTGCCGCGCGTGACGATCTCGACATCGACGCCCGGATTGGCCGCCTCAAAATCGCTGGCGATTTTTTCCATGGCGTCATTGGATGCCTGCGAACTGAAATTCAGCGTCCACAATGTCAGATCCTGCGCATTTGCAGCGCCGATCAGCATGGTCGATGCCAAGCCGCCGAGCAGAATACTGTTGA
The DNA here is from genome assembly GCA_963975955.1 of uncultured Devosia sp. Lineage (GTDB taxonomy): Bacteria > Pseudomonadota > Alphaproteobacteria > Rhizobiales > Devosiaceae > Devosia. The sequence continues at coordinate 3,290 of CAXBKI010000111.1, read as the reverse complement.
ACTTCACGTTCATTTTCGTCCTCCCTTTCGATTTTTCTCGAATAGATAGCTTTATAGAGCAATAGGGCTTGTTACTGTCAAGGTGACTTTTCGGTTTTCGCCGATCATCCCTGTGATGCGCGCAGTTCTGCGCCCACCCCAAGGCGTGCTGCAGGCTTTTGCTGATTTCTGGTTTGCTAGGTGGCGATCATCACGGTGATGCCGAGCGTCTCAAAGCGCGCCCGGTCTGCACTGGTGATGCCAGAATCGGTGATCAGGGTATGAACGAGGCTTACCGGCCCCAGCGAGGAGAAGGAGGTGCGCCCGATCTTGCTGGAATCGGCCAGCAGCACCACTTTGGATGCGGCCTTGATCATGGCTTTCTTGACATAGATATCGCCAAGGGCCGGGTAGGTCAGTCCGGCCTCGAACGATATGCCGGCAGTGGCCAGGAACAGGGTTTCGACAAAGATACCCTCAAAAAACTCGCCTGACTTCTCGCCGCTCAGCGACAGTGTTGGCGCCTTGAACTGACCGGCCGGCATATGCACCGTATTGGTGGGATTGGCGCCCAGCAGCAGCGCAATGTTAAGTGCATTGGTGACGACATTAAGCCCCTGACGGGAAACAAGATTATTGGCCAGAGTCGTCGTAGTCGAGCCGGAGTCGATGATGATCGACTGGTAGTCATGCACCATGCTGGCAGCCATGGCGCCGATGCTGCGCTTGCTGTCGATATTCTCCATGTGCTGCAGCGACATGGACTGCACCTGCGCCGGCACGGACCGAAGGAAGGCCCCGCCATGCTCGCGGGTGACATGGCCGTCGAGCTCCAGCCGCTCAAGATCCTGGCGGACAGTCGCCTCGGAAACCCCGAAGGCGGCAGCCAGATCGCGCACCCGCGCGCTCCCCTCTTCCTGCAGCCATTCCAGAATCTTCATCCGGCGCGGTTCGGCCAGCAGATTGGCCTTGGATGCATCCGCGCGTGGACGCCGTGCTGACCGCGTACGATCGGCTGGCTGGTTTGCGCTGTCGGCCATGATGATCTCCCAACCCGATGGGTCTGCCTGTTCGCAACCATTAGAGGCGCATGCCACCTGCAATCAATGACAAACGTCGAAAAGTGCGGGCTGTTTCTGCGGCGCCATCCCCTGGAAAATACCGGCTGGCGCTACGTTTATCACACCAAACACGAGCAGGTCACGATTTGCAACCTGATGAAACTCGAAAACAAAACGCATAATTCGATAATTTTCGTGTTGCGTATCGCAATCCGTCTGACATAGCTTGCGCTGGTGACACCGGGGCGGACCACGGGAAGGCGGAGAGCTTAGGCAGGCCCTTTGCCCCTTCCGCGCTCCACGGTCAGACCGTCGTCGTTCCACGGGCCCCGGCCCGCTCCATCGTTTCTCCGTCAGGAGGTTGCATCTTGTCCCTTTTCGCACGCCCCGACCAAACTACTGACCTGTTCGACAACATTGCCGAAAAGGCGCTGTGGATTCGTCGTCGCAGCCTGCAGATGGTGTATGAAGCCGGGCAGGGCCATCCCGGTGGCGACCTGTCCTCGGCCGATATTCTGGCGACGCTGTATTTTGGCATATTGCGCCATGACCCCGCCCGGCCCAACGATCCGGCGCGTGACCGCTTCGTCATGAGCAAGGGCCATTGCACCGGCGCCTTCTATTCGGTGCTGGCGGCAGCGGGATATTTTCCCGCAGCTGACCTTGCGAGCTATATGCAGCCGCTGTCCAAACTGAACGGCCATCCCAACCGGAACTATCTGCCCGGGGTGGAGACCAATACCGGCCCCCTTGGCCATGGCCTGCCGGTCGCCACGGGCATCGCCATTGCCGGCCAGATTGACCGCGCCGACTTCCGCACCTTCGTGCTGACCGGCGATGGTGAACTGCAGGAAGGCAGCAATTGGGAGGCCGCCATGACGGCAGGTCATCGCAAACTGGCCAATCTGACCGTCATCATCGATCGCAATCGCCTGCAGCAGGGCGCCCGCACCGAGGACACCGCCTCGCTCGATCCGCTGGATGACAAATGGCGCGCTTTCGGCTGGCAGGTCGAAATCGTCGATGGCCACAGCCCCCAGGCAATCCATGAGGTACTTTCGGCCGATCCGGCCTTGCGCGACAAGCCGCTGTGCGTGATCGCCAATACCTTCAAGGGCAAGGGTGTTTCCTATATGCACGATAATGTTGCCTGGCATCATGGCGTGCCCAATGCCGAACAATATGCGCTGGCCATGGAGGAACTCGTCTGATGGCTTCTCCCGCTCCGCAGGCCGCCGGTCTGTTTGATTGCCGTGATGCCTTTTCCAGGACCGTCGAAGAACTGGCCGCCGACGACAACCGCGTCGTTGCCGTGGTCAATGACAGTGTCGGTTCGTCAAAGCTCGGCGGCTTCATGAAGCGTTGGCCCGAGCGACTGGTCAATGTGGGTATTGCCGAGCAGAACATGATCGGTGTCGGCGCCGGCCTGGCCAATGGTGGCAAGATTCCTTTTGTTTCCGGCGCAGCCTGCTTCTTGACCGGCCGTTCGCTGGAACAGATCAAGGCGGACGTGGCCTATTCCAACGCCAATGTGAAGCTGTGCGGCATTTCGAGCGGCGTGGCTTATGGCGAACTCGGGCCGACCCACCATTCCATTGAGGATATGGCCTGGCTCCGCCCGCTGACCAACCTGACCATCATTGTTCCCGCCGACCCCTGGGAAACGGCAGAGGCGGTGCGGTTCGCCGCGCGTCATGACGGCCCGGTCTTCATCCGCATCAGCCGCATGCCGGTGCCCGAGCTCAAGCGCGACAACACCACCTTCGAGATCGGCAAGGCCGAGATTTTGCGCCAGGGTGACGACATCGCCATCATCGCCAATGGTGTCATGGTCCACCGCGCCTTGGCGGCCGCCGATATCCTGGCTGCCGAAAACATCAATGCACGTGTGATCAATATGTCGTCCATCAGCCCGCTGGACGACGCCGCGATCGTCGCTGCCGCTGAAACGGGCGCCGTGGTGACCGTGGAGGAACACAATATCCGCGGCGGTCTTGGCGGCGCCGTTGCCGAAGTGCTGGCTACCACCAGGCCGGTGCCAATGGGTATCATGGGTTTCCCCGGTTTTGCGCCCACCGGTTCCGCAGCATTCCTGATGGAGCATTTCGGCCTGACCGCCCCTGGCATCGCCGACAAGGTGCGTGCCACCATCGCCCGCAAGGCCGGGTAATGTCGGCTCCGCTCATCCTGGCAATCGACCAGGGCACCACCAATACCAAGGCTTTGCTGGTGTCGGCAGACGGGCAGATC
>CAXBKI010000110.1:0-7664 GCA_963975955.1 uncultured Devosia sp. | reverse complement strand
GGCGACGGCCCGGCATATCCAGGGGCAATTGGCAGTCGCCCTGGCCGGCCTGGCCGCGCGTACGCCCCTTCGTATTGTCCTGGCCGGTGCAGAGGGCGTTGACCGCAGCCTGAATCTGGTTGGCGGCTTCTCGGGCTATCGCACGGCGATCATTGCTGAAAATAGCGTCAGGGTTGAAGCGCCCGTCTCCGTCGAGGTGATGCGCGTCGCTGGCGAGGACGGCCACGCCGATCTGGCGGCCAGCCTTGAGATGCTGGCCGAAAAAGGCATTCAGAACCTGCTGGTTGAGGCTGGACCGCGTCTCTCGGCTACCCTCCTGAAGGCCGGATTGATCGATTGCTTCGCATTGATCCGCACCAGTGCGTCCGGTTCTGAGGGTTCGTCCGCGTCGGGCTCCGGAAAAATCGTCGCAGAGATTGTGTCGGCAGGACTGGTGGAATCTGAAGGACAGAGCACTGGCCGCGATACGCTCACCTTCTATCGGCGGCCTGCATAGCCGCCGGCCAGCCAATTGTATTGATGTTCGGGCGTCAGAAGACTATGGGGTTGGCCCTTGCGCCGGCGTCTGCAGCCCGGAACCAACAGAGTGATTTTCTATGGCTGAAGCCCCCAAACGCGATCCTCAGACCGACCGACCTGCCAACCAGCGCGGCGCTGCCCGCCTGGCGGCAGTGCAGGCCCTCTACCAGATGGATGTGGGGCGGACCTCGCTCGAAGACACGCTGGCCCAGTTCGGCAGCTTTCATCTCGGTCGGGAAATCGAGGGTGAGCAGTACCTGCCTGCCGATGCCGATTTCTTTCGACAGATCGTGTCAGGTGTCACCAAGCATCAATTGGCCATCGATCCTGCCGTCGATCGGGCCTTGGCTGATGGCTGGCCTGTCGAACGCGTCGATGCGACCCTGCGCGCCATCCTGCGCGCGGCCGCCTTCGAACTGCTGCGCCGCAAGGACATCCCCCCTCGGGTAGTGATCACCGAATATGTCGACATCGCCAAGGCATTCTACGAAGACGATGCCTCCGGCCTGGTCAATGGCACGCTGGATGCCATTGCGCGTGAGTCTGGCGTCGATCTCAGCGAAACCAGGTGACATCCGGGCGGACTACTGCGGCAAAGGCGCCTTCTCGTCTTGCCACTTTTCTTCCGCCAGATCATCGCCCCCGGCGGCAATGACTGCCTTGATTGCGTAATTGGCAGCGTGCCGTGCATGAGTTGGCACATGTGCACTGGCAGCGGCATGCGCGGCTGCGCGGGCGGCATCGCGGCCCTCCGAAGAGTTGACGGCATCCCGAGCTGCCGCATGCGCCGCTACGGCAGCCTTGCGCGCTTCGGCCATCGACAGTTTCCCATTTGCCCAGCGTCGCGCCGCCGCTATTGCCGCCTTGGGGCGGCCATCTCCCGGCTTGGTACCCTCGAACAGGGGCAAGACGCGTTCGGCGCAGTCTGCGGCCCAGTTGGTGATGGCTTTGTGCTGTTTCGTATTGTGCTGCATCTTGGTCTCCAAAAGCAAAAAGCCCCGGTCACCCGGGGCTTTCGAAATCTATTGGCATGCTCGCTAGAACGATTGCAGAATCTGATCGATAAACGTGCGGTCTTCGCCGAATGACGGCGTGCGACGCGTTTCGATAGTAACTGTCTTGCCGTCCTTGAGCGTGTAGATGGCCTTGTCGACCACCTTCTTGTTCTTGTCGAAATACACTGCCAGTACCGTGCGCGAATCGACCATCGTCATCCCGAACGCGGTCTGCCGCACCTTGGTTTCCACGTAGTACCAGGCCGACTGGTCGCCGAATGTGTTGACCGTTTGCGGCGAACCAAGCACCAGGGTCACCAGTTGCTGGCTTTGCCCGGGACGAATCTGCGCCTGCGCGCTGGCGGGAATTTCGTAGCCTTGTGTCCGGGAATTGATCAGTGAGGTGCTGCTGGTACATGCGCCTAATGCCATCGCTAGCACGACAGCAGTTGCGAGTGGCGCAATTGGACCCAGGACAGAACGCAGTGGCATGAATTTGACTTTCCCGATAGCTCTCGACTATAGGCACGACCATGACGCGGCAATGCTTCAGCCGCCGGAATGTGTAACTGCCAACCTGCCCGTATGGCAAGCTGGCATTGGTCCGAAGGGCCGTTTTGCCCGGGTGTTAGGTCGATCACGAAGCTGAGCGCAACCCCATGATTTTCAACCTGTTCCGCAGAAATACCCCAACCGAACCGGTCTACGCCGTCTATAACGCCATTGTGGCGCAATCCCGGCAGCCCCACTTCTACGCCGATTGGGCGGTGCCCGATACCGTTACCGGCCGTTTTGACATGATCAGCCTGCACATGGCGTTGCTGTTCCGGCGGCTTCGCGCCGAAGGCGGCGCCGGCAAGAACTTCAGCCAGGCCGTTTTCGATCTGTTCTTCAAGGACATGGACCGCTCACTGCGCGAAATGGGGGTCGGCGATCTGGGCGTGCCCAAGCGCATCCAGAAAATGGGCAATGTCTTCTTTGGCCTGCTTGCGGCCCTGTCGGAGGCAATGGATGGCAACGACATTCCTGCCCTTGAAGGTGTATTGTCCCGCAACCTGTTTGAAGATGGCGAGGGCCCGCATGTTCGGGCCATGGCTGCTTATCTGATGCGGCAGGATGAAGTGGTCTCCAGGCAGCCTGCCGATACCATTACCAGTGGCAATATAGAGTTTGAGAGCCCGCAATGAGCCAGTCCGACACGCCTATTATCGACGCGATCGTGCGCATCGACCGCCTCCCTGCCTCGGGACGCTCGATCGACGTGGCGCCTGACGCAGCCGCGTGTGCCGAACTCGCCAAAATTCTCAAGGTCGAAGCGGTGGAAGCCATGCAGGCCTCCCTGACGGTGACGCCGCTGCGCGGCGGCATACGGGCGCTCGGCCATCTGAAGGCGCGGATCGTGCAGGCCTCCGTCGTTTCGTTTGAACCCGTCGTTCAGGAGATCGATGAGGCCATTGACCGGGTTTTTCTGCCCCAAAGCAGTGAGAACGTGCCTACGCCCGGCTCGGAAGTGTTCGTTGATCTCGAAGATGATGACTTCCCCGATCACATCGATGGCCCGGAAGTCGATCTGAGCGCATTGCTGATCGAAACCATCGCCTTGGCGATCGATCCTTACCCGCGTCGGCCTGGTGAAAGCCTGCAAAGCCTGGGGCTTGAGGTCGACGCGGAGGCCGCCGGGCCCTTTGCTGCTTTGACAAAACTCAAGAAGTCCACTGACATTGACCGGTAGGGGCCGTACCGGGGCTTGCACCGAGTCTCCGATGGGATATGTTCGCATGCCTGCCGAGCAGGCCGAAAACGGGCGGAAATGACCGAAACAATCACACTATCAGTGGATGCCATGGGTGGGGACAACGCCCCTCGCGCGGTAATCCAGGGCGCCCATCTGCTTCTGCGCGAACACGATAACGTTCGTTTCATTTTTCATGGGCGGCAGGAGCAGATCGAACCGCTGCTTGAAGAGTTTCCGGACCTCAAGCCGGCATCAACTGTGCGACACTGCGAGACAGTGATCGCCGGGGATGAGAAGCCCAGCCAGGCCCTCCGCAAGGGCCGAGGAACATCCTCGATGTGGATGGCGATCCAGGCCGTCAAGGACGCCGAAGCCGATGTGGCCATCTCGGGCGGCAACACGGGCGCGCTGATGGCCATGGCCACGTTCTGCCTGCGTCCCATGGAAGGGATCGCGCGACCGGGCATTGCCGCGATCTGGCCAACCCTGCGGAGCGACATTGTCGTCCTCGACATGGGAGCCACCATCGGCGCCGACGCGCAGCAGCTCGTCGATTATGCCATTCTCGGCTCCGCATTGGCGCGGTCGCTGTTTGATCTGTCCTCCCCGACCGTGGGCCTGCTCAATGTCGGCACCGAAGAGGTCAAAGGGCTTGAATCGATCAAGGAGGCCGGGCGGCTGCTGACCGAGGCCAGCGGCGCGGGCTTCACCTATCATGGCTTCGTGGAAGGCGATGATATCGGCAGGGGAACCGTCGATGTGGTGGTCACGGAGGGCTTTGTCGGCAATATCGCGCTCAAGACAGCCGAAGGCACCGCGCGTCAGGTCAGCTCCTATCTGCGCACCGCGCTCAAATCGAACCTGATGAGCCGCATAGGGGCCCTGTTAGCGTCATCGGCCCTTAATGCATTGCGGCGCAGGATGGACCCACGCACCGTCAATGGTGGTGTGTTCATGGGCCTGAACGGCATTGTCATCAAATCCCATGGCGGCACCGACGAAGTCGGCTACAAGAGCGCGCTGAACCTAGCTTACGGAATGGCGCGGGCCAATCTGATTGAAAAGATTGGCGACACGATGAAACGTTTCCCCATCAAGGCAGCTAGTGCTGCCGTTGACTCAAAATCTGAGGTATGACCGGCGTGACCAAGACGCGTACCATAATCCGCGGTGTCGGTGGCTACCTTCCAGAAAAGGTACTCACCAACGCCGAACTGGCCAAGACGGTCGATACCTCCGATGAATGGATCCAGCAACGGGTCGGCATCAAGCACCGCCATATCGCGGCTGAAGGTCAATTTACGTCTGATCTTGCGGTCGAGGCTGCAAAAAAGGCCATGGCCGCAGCTGGGGTCACGCCAGAGGACATTGACCTGATCATCGTGGCAACCACCACACCCGATTTGACCTTTCCCGCAGCGGCGACGCTTGTGCAGATGAAGTTGGGCATGCATCACGGCACGGCCTTCGATATCCAGGCCGTCTGCTCCGGCTTCGTCTACGCAATGGCCACTGCCGACAGCTATATCAAGAATGGCCTGGCAACCCGTGCTCTGGTGATTGGCGCCGAAACGTTTTCACGCCTCCTAGACTGGACCGACCGAACCACCTGCGTGCTGTTCGGTGACGGCGCGGGCGCCGTGGTGCTCGAAAAGATCGAGCTGGAAGATGACGCGCCAGAGCAGGGTATTCTCGCCTCTGCCTTGCGGTCGGACGGCCACCACTGGCAAAAGCTCTATGTTGACGGCGGCCCGTCCTCAACAGGCACGACGGGTCATGTGCATATGCAGGGCCCCGAAGTGTTCAGGCACGCGGTCGGCAAGATCACCGACGTGGTCTATGCCACGCTCGAAAAGACCGGCTACACCGTGGCTGACCTTGATTGGTTCGTGCCCCACCAGGCCAACAAGCGCATCATCGAAGGCGCCGGCGCCAAATTGGGCCTGCCGCCCGAAAAGGTGGTGATGACCGTCAGTGAGCACGCCAATACTTCGGCCGCCTCCGTGCCATTGGCGCTGAGCGTTGCCGTGGCCGACGGGCGGATCAAAAAGGGCGATCTGGTCATGCTTGAGGCAATGGGCGGCGGGTTTACCTGGGGCGCTTCGCTCATTCGCTGGTAGCGCCAAGCGGAGTGCGATTGACCTTAGGTGTTTCAAGGCGTTAGTGTCGATTTCTGGTGGAGGAAGGGCGCATAAACTAGCCGCATGAGGGGTTTGTGCAGGACGGTGGCGCTCGCTGAACGAATGGGTTTATGCAGTTTGGCACGATCTGCACAGGGTCGTATCAGCGGCACTCATGATTGGGATCGCGAACACGCGGGCCAGTTTGGGATTTTATCCATTCCGACAACACGGGGAAGCGAATGACGCAGAAGACGGTTACGCGGGCGGATCTCGCCGAAGCGGTCTACGGTTCGGTTGGTCTATCCAGAACTGAATCGGCCGAACTGGTCGAACGGGTTCTCGAACTCATCGGGGACGCATTGACCACCGGTTCCAACGTCAAGCTCTCCTCTTTTGGCTCCTTCCAGGTCAGATCCAAGAATGAGCGCATCGGCCGCAATCCCAAAACGGGTGAAGAGGTGCCGATCCTGCCGCGACAGGTTCTTGTGTTCAAACCGTCCAACGTGTTGAAGTCCAAGATCAACAAATCTATGGTTGTCACTGGAAAATAAGCCATCCAGCGAGTCTCAGCCTTCGTGGACAAGTCGCCAGACGCATTCCGGACCATATCTGAAGCCGCCGAGGAACTGGACCTGCCACAGCATGTCCTGCGTTTCTGGGAGACTCGCTTTAGCACGATCAAGCCGCTGAAGCGTGGGGGGGGGCGGCGCTATTACCGTCCGGACGACGTGCTGCTGCTCCGTGGTATCCGTCATCTGCTCTATGATCAGGGTTTTACCATCAAGGGCGTGCAGCGCATTCTCAAAGATCAGGGTAGCCGCTACGTCATCGCCGTTGGCGAGGGCAAGTCGATCGACGACATTCTACCCATGATCGAAGAAGCTGAAGCTGCCGGCGATGAGGCCGAGATTGAAGACGCAGTGATGCTGGCAAGTCCAACTCTGGATCAGGAATCCAGGGACAAGCTGTCGAGCGTGATGCGCGAACTGCTGGAATGCAAGCGCATCCTGGAACGCGCCAGGGAAACCTAGCCCCCAGGCTGTATTGGCTGTCCGGTCCCGCGCATAGCCGTGCTTTCTTTGCGCCCCTCTCCGCTGGATAAGGCACACGCTGGTCGCAGGGCGGTCAGCCATGCTCCCATTCATTTTTTTGTCGACGCGGGATCAAGCCCGAACGGTCCCTCCCGCGCAAGCGGAGGCTTGACGGCAGCCCTGCCAGATGGAATGTTTATTTCGTACCAGGTAGGGAACGGTTCATGTATTCCGTACTCACCTCGACACATGGGAGGATCAGATGAATATCGTACTCAAGGGCCTGACGGCCTTGGTGATGGCTGCGGTTGCCTTGCCCGCGACGCTTACCCCGGCCAATGCAGCGGACGAACGTTTTGTTCTGGTGTCGCACGCCCCCGATTCCGACAGCTGGTGGAACACCATCAAGAACGCCATCACGCTGGCGGGCGAGCAGATGGAGGTAACCGTCGAGTACCGCAATCCGCCGACGGGTGACCTTGCCGACATGGCGCGCATCATCGAGCAGGCCGCGGCCTCCAAGCCTGATGGCATCATAGCGACCATCGCCGATTTTGACGTTTTGTCGGGCCCGCTCAAAGACGCAGTCGCCCGCGGAATTCCGGTTATCACGATCAATTCGGGCACTATTGAACAGTCCAAGGAAATCGGTGCGTTGCTGCATGTCGGCCAGCCCGAATTCGACGCCGGCTTTGGCGCCGGTGAACGCGCAAAGGCTGCAGGCGTCACCAAGTTCCTGTGCGTCAATCACTACATTACCAACCCCGCTTCGGTGGAGCGCTGCCAGGGCTTTGCCAGCGCATTGGGCGTGGAACTGGGCAATCAGATGATCGATGCCGGCCAGGACCCGGGCGAAATCTCATCCAAGGTCCAGGCCTATCTGCAGACCAATCCCGATACCAACGGCATCCTGACGCTGGGCCCGACCTCCGCTGAGCCGACCATCGCCGCGCTCGATGCCAATGGACGGGCAGGGGACATTTTCTTTGGCACTTTCGATTTGTCCGAACAGATCGCAGCGGCGATCAAGTCCGATGTCATCGCCTTTGCTATCGACCAGCAGCCCTTCCTGCAGGGCTACCTGCCGGTAGTCATCCTGACCAACCTGGCCCGCTATGGCGTGGTACCGGGCAACTCCATCAATTCGGGCCCTGGCTTCGTTACCAAGGACAATATCGGACTGGTGGAAGAATTCGCCGGCACCTACCGCTAGGCTCCGTTCGTCCATGCTCTCGAGAGACACTTCCTCCCCGATTGGCGG
>CAXBKI010000109.1:0-7673 GCA_963975955.1 uncultured Devosia sp. | reverse complement strand
CCCGCCCGCCATAGAGCGAGATGCCCGGCCGCACCATCTGGAAATGGTAGTCGCGGCCGCTCATCAGGCCGGCCGAGTTGGCCAGCGATGCCGGTATGCCGGGAAACTGCGTCATGATGGAACCGAACAGCGCCAGCTGGGTGCGGTTCTTCTCGTGATTGGGCTGGTCGGCGCAGGCCAGGTGGCTCATCAGCATCTGCGGCGCATAGCCCAGCGTTTCGATCCGCTCGCGCACGAAGCCGGCCTCGTTGAGCCGGAAGCCCAGCCGGTTGATGCCGGTATCGAAGTGAAATGCCGAGGGATAGGCCTCGTTGCGCTCCAGGCATTTGGCAAGCCATTCCTCCAGCATCGCCACCGAGCTGAGCACGGGCATCATGTTCTGGCGGATGTAGAGGTTGGCCGCGCCCGGATAGAGCCCGTTCATGACAAAGATATGTGCATCGGGCACCGCCGCGCGCACTTCCATGCCCTCGTCGGGGGTCGCCACAAAGAAGAAGCGGGCGCCAGCCGCGTGCAGCGCCTTGCTGGCCATGGTGATGCCCGTGCCATAGGCGTCGGCCTTGACCACGGCACCGGTCAGGGCGCCGGCACTGACCCTGTCCAGGGCCCGCCAGTTCCGGGCCAGGGCCCCGAGATCGATACTGAGTTGCCCGCCAAGGCCAGACGTCAGCGCCATGCCTATTCCATACGTTCGGGGAGGTAGTCGGCACGCGCCAGATTGCCGAAGCGCGTGTACTGCGCCTCGAAGCTGAGCTGTACTGTGCCCGTGGGGCCATGGCGCTGCTTGGCAATGATCACTTCGGCCTTGCCGTGCACCTGTTCCATTTCCCCCTGCCAGGTCATGTGCTCTGGCGTACCTTCCTTGGGCTCTTTGTTCTTGAGGTAGTACTCTTCGCGATACACGAACAGCACCACGTCGGCGTCCTGCTCGATAGAACCCGATTCGCGCAGATCTGAAAGCTGTGGATGCTTGTCATCGCGCGATTCGACCTGACGCGATAGCTGCGACAGCGCGACAATGGGTACTTCGAGCTCCTTGGCCAGCGCTTTGAGCGTGGTGGTGATTTCGGTAAGTTCCTGCACCCGGTTCTGGCTCGATGCCTTGCTCGAGCCGGTCAGCAATTGCAGATAGTCCACGATCAGGAAGTCCAGGCCCTTCTGCCGCTTGAGGCGGCGCGCGCGTGCCGCCAGCTGCGCCACGCTGATGCCGCCCGTATCATCGATATAAAGCGGAATCTTGCTCATCATATTGCTGACATCGACCAACTTGGAAAACTGGCTGTCGTGGATGCGGCCGCGCCGGATGTCGGAGGAAGAGACTTCGGCCTGCTCGGCCAGGATACGCGTGGCAAGCTGCTCCGAGCTCATTTCCAGGCTGAAAAAGCCCACAATGCCACCATTGGTGGTCTTGATGCTGCCATCCGGCGGAAGCCGCCGTCATAGCGCCCTTTTTCCGCCAGCTGGAACAGCTCGCCTTCGACCTTTTCGATCTGCTTGTTCGGCGTCATGTCCACTTCGGACTCATAGGCGACCTGCACCATCTCCTCGCCCACCAGGATCAGGTTGCGCCGGATCGCCAGGTCATAGATGGCCTGCCCATAGTCGGCCGCGTTGAGCACGGTCGTCGCCTCCGCCGCCAGGCGGGCCAGATACTGGGCCATCGTGACGTCGGGCAGCAATTGATCGGGCAGGTGGGTCTTGATGGTGGTGGGGTCGGCCGACTTGCCCGCCCGGATGAATTTGCCCGCCAGCTCATAAATGTCGCGGTGCACCGGCTCGTAGAAATGGATCGGCTCGAGAAAGTCCGACACGCGGTAGAACGCGTCATTGTTCAGCAGGATGGCGCCCAGCAGTGCCTGCTCGGCCTCCACATTGTGGGGGGCGAGGCGAAACGACTTGTCTTCGGTCGGATGAAGCCGTGCGATTTCTGCCATGGGTCCCTCGGATGAAAAGTTAACCTTTCTTAACCACGCAGCGCGGGCCAGAGTCCCGGCCTATGTCGGCAAGGTTAACACCGTCTCACCGCTGCCTGTGAACATTGTGGACAACGGGGATTGTGATGTCTCGCCCTTGCATGCGCCAGATGGCCTGAATGTACCGAGTCGGGCAGCTCTGCCCAAACAAAAAGGCCGGGCACAGGCCCGGCCTCTTCAATATTTCGGCGCCAGCGGCTTAGGCTTCGTCGTCGAAGCGGTCGTCCTGCTTGGCGTCCTTCTGGCCGGCGGCGAAATCGCCATCGACGTCGTCTTCATAAACCGTGACGGTGACGTCTTCACCGGCAACCTGGCGGGCTGCTTCGTCTTCCGAACGGGCAACGTTGACGGTGATAGTCACGGCGACCTCGGCATGCAGGTTCAGCGCCACGGTGTGCAGGCCCACCGACTTGATCGGGTCGACCAGGTCGACCTGGCTGCGCTGCACGCTGAAGCCATTGGCGGCCAGCGCCTCAACGATATCGCGCGATGCGACCGAACCATACAGCTGGCCGGTTTCGCCGGCCTGGCGGATCATGGTCACGGTGCTGCCATTGAGGCCTTCGGCGACCCCGGCAGCAGCATTGCGGCGCTCTTCATTGCGCTTTTCGATATTGACGCGTTCGACTTCGAACTTCTTGCGGTTGGCTTCGGTAGCGCGCAGTGCCTTGCCCTGTGGCAGCAGGAAGTTACGGGCAAAGCCGTCCTTCACTGTAACTTCGTCGCCGATCGAACCCGTGCGGGCGATACGCTCGAGAAGAATGACTTTCATTTGGAAATTCCTTGTGGCTGTCCCGTCTCCTGGACGGTTAGGAGCCCCGGACCATTCCGGCAGCCCCAGCGATGTGCCGGCGAGGCACAGATAGGCAGGAGCAGGGCTGACCGGAGCCAGCCCGACCCGATTTTACGAAACGGCGTAAGGCATGATGCCGATGAAGCGGGCGCGCTTGATGGCGCGGGCCAGTTCACGCTGCTTCAGGGCCGATACGGCCGTGATGCGGCTCGGCACGATTTTGCCGCGCTCGGAAACGTAGCGCGAAAGCAGGCGCACGTCCTTGTAGTCGATCTTTGGCGCGCCTTCGCCCGAGAACGGGCAGGTCTTGCGGCGACGCTGGAAAGGACGGCGGGCCTGGGCGGTAGTGAGATCTTTGATTGCCATAGCGTAGGGGTCCTTTTCTTAGAAACGGCGCGGGCGGCGTTCGCCGCTGAAGCCACCACGGTCGCCACCACGATCGGGGCGGGTATCATCGCGGTCGCGCTTTGCCATCATGGCCGACGGGCCTTCTTCATGCTCGTCCACGCGGACGGTCATGAAACGCAGGATGTCTTCATTGATGCGCATCTGGCGTTCCATTTCGGCAACCGCCGCTGGCGATGCCTCGATGTTCAGCAAGGTGTAGTGCGCCTTGCGATTCTTGCGGATGCGGTAGGAGAGACCCTTGAGGCCCCAATATTCGTTCTTGGTGACCTTGCCGCCGCCGGTGGCGAGAATGTCGGACAGAGCAGTGGTCAGTTCTTCGACCTGCTGCTGGGATACGTCCTGGCGGGCCAGGTAGATATGCTCGTAAAGGGCCATTGATGCGCCTTCCTTCGTGGATCAAACACTGCAATCACTTAGCGCGGAGCCTCTTTGAAGCCGGGAAGGGCGTCAAAGCAGTCTTGCAAAGAGCGGGAACACGGGAGGCCGGGCCGAAACCCTATTTGCGCAAAGCACAAACCCTCCGTTCAGCCCCCGGCCAAACGAATTGCTGGCGCGGCTATAAGATATCAGGGGGCGCGAAGCAAGGCTAAACTGGGCGAAACGGGCGCGGTTGCCTTGACACCGCCACACCCTCAAGGCAAAGGCCCCGGCAACTGGACAGGCGCATGATGGACTGTCTAACTGCACCCTGGAGGGCTTTTATGACCAAGCGCGCATTCACGTTTCCCGGACAAGGCAGTCAGGCCGTCGGCATGGGCAAGGATTTGGCAGCGGCCTATCCGGAGGCACGCGCCGTCTTTCAGGAGGTCGACGAGGCCCTGGGCCAGCGCCTGTCGGCCATAATGTTCGAGGGCCCGGAAGACATTCTGCGTCTCACCGAAAATGCCCAGCCGGCCCTTATGGCCGTCAGTCTTGCCGTCATGCGTGTGCTCGGCGCCAGGGGCATTCGCCTTGTCGACCACGCCGCCTATGTCGCCGGCCACTCGCTGGGCGAGTATTCCGCCCTCTGCGCTGCCGGCAGTTTCTCGCTGTCAGACACGGCCCGGCTGCTCAAGATTCGCGGTCAGGCCATGCAGAAGGCCGTGCCCGTTGGTCATGGCGCCATGGCGGCGCTGCTCGGTCTTGATCTGCCGACGGCCCGCGAAGTTGCCGCCGAAGCTGCGGGCAGCGAGGTGTGCGATGTCGCCAATGACAATGCGCCCGGTCAGGTGGTCATCTCCGGCGCCACGGCCGCCGTCGAGCGGGCGGTCGAGATTGCCAAGGCCCGGGGCGCCAAGCGCGCCCTGCTGCTGCCCGTCAGCGCGCCGTTCCATTGCTCCTTGATGCAGCCGGCAGCCGACGCCATGGCGGCGGCTCTGGCCGAAGTCACCGTCAATGCGCCCGTCATCCCCTTGGTGGCCAATGTGCTGGCCGCCCCCATTTCCGATCCCGATCAGATTCGCCAGCGCCTGGTCGAGCAGGTCACCGGCGTGGTGCGCTGGACCGAGAGCGTCACCTGGCTCACCGGCGCCGGTGGGGTAACCCATCTGACCGAATTGGGCACCGGCAAGGTGCTGACCGGGCTGGCCAAGCGGATCAATGGCGAAGCCATCGCCAACGCTGTCAGTACCCCGGCCGATATCGATGCCTTCGTCGCCGAGCTTTCTGCCTGACATCCTGATTCACCGCGTGAACGAGGTGAATCACTTTCTCCACGGGAGACAACTAAATGTTTGATTTAACTCGAAAACGCGCCCTTGTGACCGGCGCCAGCGGCGGCATTGGCCGGGAGATCGCCAAGGCCCTGGCCGCCGCCGGCGCGACGGTTGCCCTGAGCGGCACCCGCGTTGGCGCCCTCGAGGAGACGGCAACCGCCATCGGCAGGGATTGCCCGATTCTCCCCTGCAATCTCTCCCGGCTCGACGATGTCGATAAACTCGTGCCCGCTGCCGAAGCGGCCCTTGGTGGTCTCGATATCCTGGTCAACAATGCCGGCATGACGCGGGACAATTTGTTCATGCGCATGAAGGATGAGGAGTGGGACGAGGTCCTGGCCGTCAATCTGACCGCCGCTTTCCATCTCAACCGGGCGGTGCTGCGTGGAATGATGAAGCAGCGTTTTGGCCGCATCATCGGCATTTCCTCGGTCGTGGGTGTCATGGGCAACCCGGGCCAGGGCAATTATGCCGCCTCCAAGGCCGGCCTGATCGGCATGAACAAGGCGCTGGCCCATGAAGTGGCGTCGCGCAATATCACCGTCAACTCCATCGCGCCCGGCTTTATTGCCTCCGCCATGACCGATGAGCTCAACGACAAGCAGCGTGAGGCGATCCTGTCCACCATTCCGGCCCATCGCCTGGGTACTGCACAGGAAGTTGCCGGTTGTGCCGTTTTTCTCGCCAGTGATGCCGCGGCCTATGTCACCGGCCATACGCTCAACGTCAACGGCGGCATGGCCATGATCTGAAAAAGGTCGCAGACACGTTGAAAACCGGGACATTGGCTTATGGCGCAGCCTCAACAAGTGTGCTAATCGGCCCCGGTTGCACCCTGGCAGATCGCCTTGCGGGCGCCCCAAAGCGCGCCTACATTGCCGGTTAATCAGCCAATAGGGTGCTTGAAGATTTGGCATCACGCCAATAAGAAGCGAAACGAAACGTCGATTTCGAAAAGGGAAGTCAAACTATGAGCGATGTCGCTGATCGGGTCCGCAAGATCGTTGTGGAACACCTTAACGTGGATGCCGAGAAGGTTGTCGAGAAGGCTAGCTTTATCGACGATCTGGGTGCTGACTCTCTCGACCAGGTCGAGCTGGTGATGGCCTTTGAAGAAGAATTCTCGGTCGAGATTCCAGATGACGCTGCGGAAGGCATTCAGACCTTCGGCGATGCCGTTTCGTTTCTCACCAAGGCTGTCGGTTAACAGCCGGCGGAGATATTCAATATGGAATTGCGTCGCGTTGTCGTCTCCGGGATGGGTCTGGTTACACCCCTCGGTTGCGGAGTTGAATCCACCTGGGCCAATATCCTGGCCGGTAAGAGTGGTGCCCGGCGCATCGACGAATTCCAGGTTGACGATATCGCCTGCCAGATCGCTCATCGCTTGCCGCTCGGCGACTACGCCGACGGCAAGTACAATCCCGATGAGTGGATGGACGTCAAGGAACAGCGCAAGGTTGACCCTTTCATCGTTTACGCGATGGCCGCGGCCACCCAGGCTATCCAGGATGCCGGCGTTGAACCCAGGACCCAGGAAGATCAGGAACGCACAGGCGTCCTGATCGGCTCTGGCATTGGCGGCGTCGGCGGCATCTATGATGCCTCCATTACCCTGCACGAGAAGGGGCCGCGCCGGATCAGCCCGTTCTTCATTCCCGGCCGCCTGATCAATCTGGCGTCTGGACAGGTTTCGATTCGTTTCGGCCTCAAGGGCCCCAACCATTCCGTCGTCACGGCCTGTTCCACGGGCGCCCACGCCATTGGCGACGCGGCCCGCCTGATCGCCCTGGGCGATGCCGATGTCATGGTTGCTGGTGGCGCCGAAAGCTGCGTCAACCGTCTGGCGCTCGCCGGCTTTGCCGCCTGCCGGGCCCTTTCCACCGGTTTCAACGACAATCCCGAAGCCGCCTCGCGCCCCTATGACAAGGACCGCGACGGTTTCGTCATGGGCGAAGGCGCCGGCATTGTCGTGCTTGAGGATTACGAGCGGGCCAAGGCCCGTGGCGCCAAGATCTATGGCGAAATTATCGGCTATGGCCTGTCGGGCGATGCCTATCACATCACGGCGCCATCCGAAGATGGCGATGGCGGTTTCCGCTGCATGCAGGCTGCCATCAAGCGCGCCGGCATCGCGCCTGCCGACATCGACTACATCAATGCCCATGGCACCTCCACCCCGCTCGGCGACGAGATCGAGCTTGGTTCGGTCACCCGCATGCTGGGCGCTGCCGCACCGGGCGTGGCCATGAGCTCGACGAAATCGGCTGTCGGGCACTTGCTTGGCGCTGCCGGCTCGGTCGAGGCGATCTTCTCGCTGCTGGCCATGCGCGACAATATTGCGCCGCCGACGCTGAACCTGGACAACCCTTCGGTTGAAACCGAGATCAATCTGGTGCCCAAGAAGGCGTTCAAGAAAGAGATCAACGTCGCCTTGTCCAACAGCTTTGGTTTTGGCGGCACCAATGCGACGCTGATCATGCGCAAGGTCCACTGACTTTTCCACGATTGTGAAGGGGCATAGCGTGCGCTGGCGCCGTGTGCCCCTTGTCTTTGCGGCCGGTCATGCCGACAATGCACCCGGCGTTGTCTGGGACTTCCGTCGATTTATACGCAGGGTCCGGCGCGTCTGACGCGAGAACCTGGCATCAAGGTTGAACAGCAAGATGAATGATCGCAAGGTCCGGCGCCGCCGCTCGAGCAATGGCTTTATCGATATCCTCAACGGTCTGCTGACCCTGCTGGTGATCGGGCTGCTCCTGGCCGGGGGCGTGTTCCTCTACGGCGCATCCCAGTTCTATGGCG
>CAXBKI010000108.1:0-7678 GCA_963975955.1 uncultured Devosia sp. | reverse complement strand
TGGAGTTCAGACGTGTGCTCTTCCGATCTACATGCGTGCTGGTATGCGCCACATGGGGCAGGGCGGAAATCCTCTCCCCCAACACCTCGCGATAGCCGGCGATGTCCTTGGTGCGCACCTTGAGCAGATAATCAAAGCTCGAGGCGATCATATGGGCCTGTTCCACCTCGGGGATGGCCCGCACCGCCTTGTTGAACGCCGCCAGCGCCGCCTTGCGCGTATCGCTCAGCTTGACCTCGACAAAGGCGACATGGGGCAGGCCCAGCCGGCGCGGATCGATCACCGCGCGATAGCCCAGTATGTAGCCTGCCTTCTCCAGCCGGGTGATCCGCGCCTGGCACGGCGTCTTGCTCAGGTTCACCCGCCGGCTCAGTTCGGCCACGCTGATCCGGCCATCCTGCGCCAGAACATCGAGGATACGGCGGTCGATCTGGTCGAGAGTCTCGTAGGTGACGGTTTTCATGGGCTATTGTCCTGCAGTATGCCTGAAATCTACACCACCTTGGGCGATGCGGCCATGCAAATAGGCGAAACGCCTGATGGTCTTGTGGCACTGTGATTGCGCCAGTTTCTGTAACAGCCACCGTGTCCTGCCGGCGCAGGCCGGTTTCATCCTCAGCTATGTCCGCCGCGCCCGACGGCGCAGAGAGCACCATGACCCAGCCCAGCCCCATTGCTGCCATCGCCACTGCCCGCCAGTCCCTGCGCGAGCGTAACCTTGCCGATGAAACCACGCTGGTCCGCCAGCTGATCGCCGACACCGGGCTCGATGAGGCCGCGCGGAAAACCATCTCCGCCCGCGCCGAAACCCTGGTCTCCACCGTGCGCAAGGGCAATCGCCTGGGCCTGATGGAATCCTTCCTCTCCGAATATGGCCTGGCCACCGACGAAGGCGTGGCGCTGATGTCGCTGGCCGAAGCCCTGCTGCGCGTGCCCGATGCCGAGACTGTCGATGAACTTATCCACGACAAGGTCGGCGGCTCCAACTGGACCGGCCATTTCGGCGCCTCATCCAATCACCTGGTCAATTTCTCCTCGCTCGCCCTCAGCCTGACCGCCGAAGTGCTGGGCGATCCCGAGATCGCGCCGAAATCGGCGTTTCATCGCGCCGTGGCCCGGCTGGGTGAACCCGTCATCCGCGCCGCCGTCGGCCAGGCCATGCGCCTGCTCGGCAGCCAGTTCGTGTTCGGCCGCTCCATTGACGAAGCCGTCACCCGGGCCAAAAAGCAGCAGGCCAACGGCTACACCTATTCCTATGACATGCTGGGCGAAGCGGCCCGCACCAGCGCCGATGCCGCGCGCTATTTCGATGCCTATGCCGGCGCCATTGCCAGCCTGGCCCCTCATGCCACGACGGCCGCGGTGCGCGACAATCCCGGCATTTCGGTCAAGCTGTCGGCGCTGCACCCGCGCTACGAGTTCGCCCAGCATGACCGCGTCATGGCCGAACTGGTTGATCTGACTCGCAAACTCGCCATCGCCGCCAAGGCCGCCAATATGGGTTTCAACATCGATGCCGAGGAGGCCGACCGGCTCGATCTGTCCCTCGATATCATTGCCGAGGTTCTGGCCACCCCCGAGCTGGCCGGCTGGGACGGCTTTGGCGTCGTCGTGCAGGCCTATGGCAAGCGCGTGCTGCCGCTGATCGACTGGCTCGACGCCACCGCCCGCTCGCTCGATCGCCGCATCATGGTCCGTCTGGTCAAGGGCGCCTATTGGGATGCCGAGATCAAGCGCTCCCAGGTGCTGGGCCTGCCCGATTATCCGGTCTTCACCCGCAAGGCTTCGACCGATATCAGCTACATCGCGGCCGCCCGCAAGCTGTTCGGCGCCGCCAATATCTATCCCCAGTTCGCCACCCACAACGCCCACACCGCCGCCGCCGTGCTCCATCTGGCCGAGCAGGCCGGGCAGGGCACTGAAACCTTCGAGTTCCAGCGCCTGCATGGCATGGGCGAGCGCATGCACGACGTGTTGCGCACCACTGCCGGCACCCGTACCCGCATCTACGCCCCGGTCGGCGCCCACAAGGATCTGCTCGCCTATCTCGTGCGCCGCCTGCTCGAAAACGGCGCCAACGGCTCCTTCGTCTACCAGATCGCCGACGAAGACATTCCCGCCGCCACCGTGGCCGAGGATCCCATCAGCAAGATCCTGGCCCTGGGCGACGCCATCCCCAACCGGGTCATCCCTGCGCCATCGGCGATCTTCGGCGACCGGGTCAATTCCGCCGGTCTGGATCTCACCGATCCCATCGCCTTCCCCGCCATGCAGGCCGCCCGCGACGCCTTCGCCACCACCCAGTGGCACGCTACCCCGCTGCTGGCCGAAAATACCCCCCTCCCAACCTCCCCCACAAGGGGGGAGGTGCAGACCGGTGCTGAAACCCCCATCGTGTCCCGGGAGTGGAGCGACACCTCCCCCTTGATGGGGGAGGCCAGGAGGGGGTGGGGCAGCGAATCCGATGTTTCGGTCACCCCGCACGTCCTGCTCAACCCGGCCGACCATGCCGATACCATCGGCACCGTCACCGACGCGACAACCGATGACGTGACCGCCGCGATTGCGACGGCCGCTGCCTCGGACTGGCACGCCACCCCCGTTGCCACCCGCACGGCAGCGCTTCGGGCCACCGCCGACCTCTACGAAGCCAACAGCGCCGAACTGTTCGCCATCCTGGCGCGCGAGGCCGGCAAGTCCTGGGCCGATGCGATTGCCGAAGTCCGCGAAGCGGTCGATTTCCTGCGCTATTATGCCGAACAGGCCGAGCTGCACCCGCTGGCTGCGCCGCGTGGTCCCTTTGTTGCCATCTCGCCGTGGAATTTCCCGCTGGCCATCTTCACCGGCCAGATTGCGGCGGCCCTCGTCGCCGGCAATCCCGTGCTGGCCAAGCCCGCGCCGCAAACCCCCCTCATCGCCTTCCGCGCCGTCGAGCTGATGCGTCAGGCAGGCATTCCTGCCCACGCCATCCAGCTGCTGCCCGGGGCTGGCGAGGTGGGCACCGCGCTCACTTCCAGCCCGGCCGTTGCCGGCGTGGCCTTTACCGGCTCGCTGCCCACCGCGCGGCGCATCGATCAGGCCATGGCCGCTCACCTCGCGCCCACCGCCCCCCTGATTGCCGAAACCGGTGGCCTCAATGCCATGATCGTGGACTCCACCGCGCTGCCCGAACAGGCGGTGCGCGATATCATCGCCTCGGCCTTCCAGTCGGCCGGCCAGCGCTGCTCGGCCCTGCGCATTCTCTATCTGCAGGAGGAAGCCGCCGAGCGGACCATCGAGATGCTCAAGGGCGCCATGGACGAGCTCACCTTGGGCAATCCCTGGCACCTGGCCACCGATATCGGATCCGTCATCGACGAGGCCGCGCGGGCAAAAATACAAGCCCATATCGATAGTTACGAGCGTTCGGGGAATCTGATTCATCGCTTGAGCGGCCAGGCAATTGCCGGCGGCACCTTCGTCGCGCCCACCGTGCTGCGCGTCACCGGCATTGCCGACATTGCCGAGGAGATTTTCGGACCGGTGCTGCACATCGCCACCTTCAAGGCCGATGCCATCGACGCCGTCATCGCCGATATCAATGCCTCCGGCTATGGCCTGACCTTTGGCATGCACACCCGCATTTCCTCGCGTGTGCGCACGGTCTCCCGCGCCGTGCGGGCCGGCAATATCTATATCAACCGCAACCAGATCGGTGCCGTGGTCGGCTCCCAGCCCTTTGGCGGCGAAGGGCTCTCGGGCACCGGCCCCAAGGCGGGTGGCCCCCATTACGTGCCGCGCTTCACCACCGCGCCGGGCCCCACCGACAGTGCGCCCGTGCCCTTGCCGGGCCCGACGGGGGAAAGCAACATAATGCACTCGGCGCCGCGCGGTCGCGTGCTGTGCCTGGGTCCCACCCCGGCCGACCAGCAGGCGCAAGCCGTCATCTGCGCCAGCCTGGGCAATACCGCGATGCTGGCCGAACTGGACGTTCACACGCTCACCCATGGCGACAGCTTCGACGCCGTGGCCTGCTTTGGTGATGCGGACATGCTGCGCACCGTCCGGGTCGCGCTGAGCCAGCGCCAGGGCGCATTGCTGCCGCTGCTGGCCTCGCCCGACGATGCCAGCCGCCTGCTGCTCGAGCGCCATGTCTGCATCGACACCACCGCCGCCGGTGGCAATGCCAGCCTGATGGCCCAGGCGGGCTGAGGCCGGGCAGGGGAGCCCAATCCGGTTCCCTCTCGCGGCACAAACAACAAGGCCCGTGCTATGCCGGGGCCTTGTCGTTTGCCGCTGGCGCCGTCTCTCGCGCCAGATTTTGCCGCAAGAGATAGCCGTCGCCGTCCTGTGGCTAGGCCGGCAGCACGATCACCTTGGTATTGACCGGCGTCTTCTCGTAGAGATCGATCATGTCCTGGGTGAGCAGGCCCACGCAGCCGCTCGAAATGCCCCTGCCGATGGTTTCGGGCATGATGGTGCTGTAGATCGTGTAGAGCGTGTATTTGCCGTCCTGGTAGAGATAGAGCGTGCGCGCGCCCAGCGGATTGTTCAGGCCCGGTGGCATGCCATTGGCATAGGGCGCGGCTTCGGGCTGGCGCAGGATCATTTCCCGCGGCGGCGTCCAGACCGGCCATTCCGCCTTGCGGCCGATATAGGCCTCCCCGCTCCACAGGAAGCCGGCGCGCCCCACATTGGCGCCATAGCGCGTGGCATAGCCATCCTTTTCGATCCGGTACACATAATAGTTCCGCGGATCGATGATGATGGTGCCCTCCGCTTCATTGGAGGCGTAGCGCACCTTCTGCCGCAGATATTTCGGATCCACCTTGTTCAGGTTCACCGCGGGGATCGGGAAGCGCTCGTTCGGCAGCGGTCCGTAGACCCGCTTGGCTTCTTCCGGGCTCATGCCGCCCGTGGCGCAGCCGGCCAGGGCGAGCGCGCCCAGTGTTGCAGCCGATGCCGCCAGGAACGACCGGCGGTTCATGAACCGGCCCCGGGCCTGCCCGCCCATCTCGACGCTGTCGACATCTTCTACCCTCATCACGGCCAATCCCCTGCTCTGGACATTCCAGGGGTCTGGACAGGTCCAATCTCTCATTGCCCCGACTGTGGTCCCGCCGCGCTCGATTGGCAAGCCTCTGGCCCGGCTGCTGCCCATCAAAAAAAAGGATCCGGGGCAAGCGCCGCGGACCCCTTTGTCACATTCTGGAAAAGCCTATCGTGCCGCCACCAGCGCCGCCAGCTTGGCCGGTACCGCCAGCACATCATGGATCATCTGCACCCGCTCGGGGGTATAATACCCGTCCACGTCCAGCATGTTGACCGTGCCGATCAGCTCGCCGCCGATCACCACCGGCATGTTGACCACGCTCTGGCAGCCCAGCGAGTCGATAAGTTCGTAGTCGGGAAACACCTTGGCGATATCGGCAATCGTGTTGGCGACGAAATACTGCCGCTGCTTGTGCACGATGTCGAACCAGCTGTCATAGCGGATCGGCTTGGTGCCCGAGGTCGGATAGTTCTGTGGGTCGCTGGTATAGGCGCGCCGCGCCAGTTCGGCCGTCATGTCCACCGTCATGTAGGTGAAGAGCTTGGCGCCGACAGTGGCTTCGGTCAGCGCCTGCAGCGCCGCAAACGCCTCGTCGGCGCCTTTGGCCGCCGCAATCGCCGTGTCGAAATCTGCAATGGCTTGGGAATGGTCAGTCATCTCTGGTCCTTGGTCAGTAGTCTGTGGGGAGACCCCCACCTGGCCTCCCCCTGCAAAGGGGAGGAAAAGTGCGCGGTGCGTGTAGCCGTATCTTGCCCGCAAGCTCGATCTGCTCCTCCCCCTCAGGGGCTCGATCTGTTCCTCTCCCTTCAGGGGAGGTTACTCGATCTGTTCCTCCCCCTTCAGGGGGAGGTTAGGAGGGGGTATTCGTGTGCGGCGCCCTGCGGGAAAACGCTGCGCGGTTCCTCCCCCTTTTCAGGGGCAGGCTAGGTGGGGGCGGTCCGCCCCTCGGTCGCCGCCAGCAATTCGCGCGAATACGCCTCCTTCAGCGTTCCCGCCTTGAGCAGCTCGACATCGGCCACTTCCACGATCCGCCCGAACCGCATCACGGCCAGCCGGTCGCACAGAAAGCTCACCACCGGCAGGTTATGCGTCACCAGCAGATAGGTCAGTCCCTGCTCGGCCCGCAGCCGCTTGAGCAGGTTGAGGATTTCCGCCTGCACCGAAACGTCCAGCGCCGAGGTCGGCTCATCGAGCAGCAGCACCTTGGGCTCGAGCATCAGCGCCCTGGCAATTGCCACGCGCTGCCGCTGCCCGCCCGACAGCTGGTGCGGAAAGCGGAACCGGAAGCGTCGGTCCAGGCCCACCTGTTCGAGCACCTTTTCTACCCGCGCATCGCGCTCGCCAATGCCATGAATGGCCAGCGGCTCGGTCAGCGTGGCGTCGATGGTCTTGCGTGGATGCAGCGAGCCATAGGGGTCCTGAAAGACCATCTGCACCTGCCGCGCCACCGCCCGGTCCACGCCATGGCTGCGCGGCTGGTCGAGCACGGCAATCTCCCCCGTCCACTCGGGCGCCAGCCCCGCGATCGCCCGCAGGATCGTCGATTTGCCCGAGCCGCTCTCGCCCACCAGGGCAAAGCTCTCGCCCTCGGCGATGTCCAGGTTCACCCCATGCACCACCGTGGTGTCGCCATAGGAAACGCTCAGTTTGTCCAGCGTGATCGCGCTCATGTGCCCGCCCATTGGCTGCGGTCGAGCACCGGCAGCTCATCCCGGCTTTCATTGATTGTCGGCATCGCTGCCAGGAGCCCGCGGGTATAGGGGTGCTGGGCCTGGTCCAGCTGACCGGCGGCGCATTCTTCCACCACCGTGCCCGCATTCATCACCAGGATGCGGTCGCAATAGCGGCTGACCAGGTTGAGGTCGTGGCTGATCAGGATCAGCCCCATCCCCTTGCGGGTCACCAGGTCGTCGATGATATCGAGCACCTGCGCCTGCACGCTCACATCGAGCGCCGAGGTCGGTTCGTCCGCGATCAGCAGTTCCGGCTCGGGGATCAGCATCATGGCGATCATCACCCTTTGCCCCATGCCCCCCGATACCTCATGCGGATAGAGCCCGGCCACGCGTTTGGGGTCGTCGATCCGCACCGATTCCAGCATCGCCAGAATGCGCTCATCGACCTCGCGCCGTGCCAGCTTCTCGTGCGTCACCAGCGCTTCGGCGATCTGCTCGCCCACCGTCATCACCGGGTTCAGCGAAAACTTGGGGTCCTGCATCACCATCGAAATGCGCGCGCCGCGAATGGCCCGCATCTGCTTTTCGCTCTGGCTGAGAATATCGATCCCGTCGAAATCCATCCGGTCGGCAGTGACGCGGCCCGGCTTGCGGATCAGCTTGAGGATCGCCCGCCCGGTCATCGACTTGCCCGACCCGCTCTCGCCCACGATCCCCAGCCGCTCGCGGCCCAGATCGAACGAGATGCCCTTGACCACTTCCACCCGCCCCCGATGGGTGGGAAAGCTGACGCGCAGATTTTTTACGGAGAGGAGAGCGTTCATGCCGAAAAATCCCCCTTCCGAGCTACGCTAAGCCTGCGGCTAAGCTTCGCTTGCCCTCCCCACAAGGGGGAGGGTCGCATCGAGCGTGAGGCAACATGGGGCCAACGAGCGGCGTTCACCTCCCCCCTTGTGGGGGAGGCAGGCAG
>CAXBKI010000107.1:0-7731 GCA_963975955.1 uncultured Devosia sp. | reverse complement strand
GTCGGTGCGCAGGTTCCTGTTGGTTTCGACCGTGCCGTCGGCCAGGATCAGGTAGCGCGCCCCGGCCTTGATTGCCTCGACATCGGCGCCATCGACCGCGTGGCAGAGCACGATGTCGGTCTGATCGGCCCCCACCACGCTATATCCCAGGCCGCTGGCAAAAGCGGCAAGCGCCGGATCGGCTGCGGCAATGGTCGGCAGTGCCGCGTCGTCGCGCTTGGCATAAAGCGCGATCTGGCAGCTATTGCGGGCCAGTTCCATCCCATCGGCTTCCAGCACCAGATCGAGCACCGCCATGCGGCTGGTCGCGCTGGCCGGCAGGGCGATGTCGAGCGTACCGGTGCTGATGGTCGATACCGGACCCGTTGCGGCAATGGCCACTGCCCCTTCGGCATCGCCACTCCAGCGCAGCATGGCGCCTTCCGGCACCGCCCTGCCGCCGGTTGCCACGGTAAATTCGATGGCCAGGGTTTCCCCGGCATAGGCCGCATAGCGCGCCGGCCGCGGCACGATGACGGTATCCGCATTGATCTGGGCGAAGACGTCATGGAAAACGCGCGGATTGCGCTCGATATCGAGCAGGCCATTGGCCTCCCAATGCACGTCCGTCAGCTCGGTGATGACATAGCCCATGATGGAGGGATGCAGCCGCATCTCCTCGATCTGGTAGCGCAGATTCATGAACTGGTACCACTGCACCTGTTCGATGAAGCCATTGAAACTGCCGAAGGAGCGATGCAGGTCCAGCGCGGCAAAGCGCTGCTCGACGCCATGCGGCAGGGCGACGCCGTCGCCCCACATGGCGCCGGTTTCAAACCAGTCCGGCTCACTGCCGTCCGGCCCGCGCAGCTTGGCCGGATCAGGCAGCCCCCAGACGCCGAACTCGGAGACGATGAGTGGCTCGTCGCCCCGTCGTTCGGCGTCCCCCAGGGAGGAGAAGGTCCAGTCGGCGCCGGCGGCGAACTGGGCGGTGATGTCGTCCCATTCCTGCCGCCGCTCGGGCACCGAGCGGTAATAATGATAGTCGTTGAGGTCGGTCTTGACGTGGAAATTGGGGAAGCAGGCCGAATTGTCCACGACCAGCCGGGTCGGGTCCTCGGCCTTCAGCCAATCATAGGTGTCCTTGACCCACTGGCGGTGTTCGGCGTTCTCGAGCATGCGGGTACCCCAGTCCTCATTGATGATCGTCCAGGCGATGATCGAAGGGTGGTTGCGGTCGCGCTCCAGGATGCCCGTCATGGTGTCGCGCATGCGCTGGGCGGCTTTGGTGGTGAAATTGGCGACGTTGGGAATTTCTGTCCAGACCAGCAGGCCGAGCCGGTCCGCCACCTCGTAATAGCGGGGATCGGGGATCTTGATGTGGCAGCGCAGCAGGTTGAGCCCGAGATGCTTGGCCTTGCGCGCCTGATCCTCGAGAAACTCGAGCGATGGCGGGGTATATAGACCATCGGGATAATAGTCCTGATCAAGGGCGCCGCGCAGATAGATCGGCTGGCCGTTGAGCAGGACCTGACCGTCGCGTGCCTCGATGGTCCGGAAACCGAAGCTATGGGTCGCGCTGTCGACATCGTCGTCCAGCTCGACCAGCAGGGCATAGAGATTGGGCGTGTCGGGTGACCACAGCCTGGGGTCGGCCACGGTCAGCGTGGCGGACACGGCGGCGGCGGCACTGAGCGTGGTCTGGGCGACGGTGGCGCCCGCTGCGTCCGTGATGCTCAGACGCACCGGCAATCCGGCCGCCGGCGCACTGAATTCCAGAGCGACCTCGACCTTGCCGTCGGTGCCGGCGGGGATGACAGCACCCTGCACCCGGCGGGCATCGCGCGCTTCCAGGCTGACCGACTGCCAGATACCGCCGACGCGGCCATACCAGCTCAGCTTGCCGTGCGGGACCTCGCCAAAGGGGAATTCGGGGTAGAGCCGCTGATCGGCCGTCGGCACGGTGACGCGCACCTCGATATCGTTGTGCGACTTGACCAGGCCGGCGGGCAGCACGATCTCGAAGGGGAGATAGGTGCCTTCGTGCGTGCCCACGACCTCGCCATTGAGCAGCACTTCGCTGAAATAGCCGACCGCGCCAAACTTGAGCGCCAGCTCTTGGCTGGCCCAGCCGTCGGGAATCGCGAAGCTGCGCCGATAGACCGCCCTGCCGCTGGTGTCGACCAGATCGGAGAATTCGGCCTGCCAGGGCTGCGGCACATGCGCCTCGCGCCAGGGACCGTCCTCGTGACGGAACTGCCACACGCCGTCCAGGGACAGGCGGCGACGCGCATTCGATTGATTAGCGCCCGCCATGGCCAAATTAGTCGTCGTCATCTCCGCCCTCAAGCATTATTAGTTATATAATTATCAGCTTAGTTGCGCGTTTTGCGTTTAGCAATAGCCATCTAGGCGTGGTGTGTGCCGCTATCGTTCTGCTAACGTTTTCGGGCAATCGGAGACGACGGATCGAAATGTCTGAGAAACAAGGCGACAGCGCTGACAAGCGGGCGACCATGACCGATGTCGCCGAGCTCGCCGGCGTATCGCAGGCCACCGTTTCCCTGGTGCTCAACAATGTGCCCAATGCCCGGGTATCGAAGGCAACCCGCCGCCGGGTGATGGAGGCTGTCGAACAGCTTGGCTATCGCCGCGGCAAGACCCATGTCGTGCCCGAGGGGCGCAAGCGCGTCATCGGCCTGATGCTCGACGAGGTTTCCACCACCCCCTTTGCCGCGCCCTTCCTCGACGGCGCGCGCGATGAGGCAGCGCTGCAGGATGTTACGGTGGCCACGTTCTGCACCGGCTGCGACCCGACACTGGAGCAGGCGGCCATCGACCTGCTGGTTTCGCAAAAGACCATCGGCGTCATCTATGCCTCGCTGATTACCCGGCAGGTCATTGTTCCAAAAGCCTTTTCCGAGCTGCCGCTGGTCCTGCTCAACTGCTATGAACGCAAGCTGCGCTATCCTTCGGTCGTTCCCGGCGACATTGTGGGTGGTTACGCGGCCACGCTGGCCCTGCTCAAGGCGGGGCATCGCCGCATCGCCCATCTGGCGGGCGAGAGCTTCCTCGAGGCATCGGTGGACCGCGAACGCGGCTATCGCCAGGCAATGGGCGAGTGGGGTCTCAGCGTTGATGAAAGCCTGGTGTCACCGGGCGGCTGGACCCTGAGTGGCGGGCGGGAACGCGCCCTGGCCCTGCTGTCGCGGGCCGACCGGCCCACCGCGATCTTCTGCTTCAATGATCGCATGGCGATGGGATGCTATGACGCCGCCCGTCTGCTGGGCCTGCGGGTTCCCCAGGATCTGTCCGTCGTCGGTTTCGACAACGAGGACATCTCCTCATACCTTGAGCCGCCGCTGACCACGATGATCCTGCCGCATGACGAGATGGCGCGCTGGGCGGTGGCCGAATTGCTGGACAGCTACGGACAGGCCGATCAGGACGAGCGCCTGCAGAAGGTCAAGATCGAGTGCGAAATGGTGGAACGCAGCTCGATCGCTCAGCCCAGGGTGTGATGCTTAACCCTTGGCGCCGCTACTGAATCGCGTTCCACCAGCGGACATTCCAGCTTCACCAGCGGAAAGCGCAGCTGCCCGCTTTCGGGCGCATCCATTTGCTCGATGATCCATTGGCCCATGCTGCGGTGCGGCAGGATGGATGTGGTCAGCCGCGGGTGCAGATGGCGGGAGATTTCCTCATCGTCATAGCCGACCACCGACATCTGGGTGGGGATTTCGAGCCCGGCTTCCTTGAGCGCCTCGTAGCAGCCGATGGCGGTTCGGTCGTTCTGGCAGAAGATGGCGGTCGGCGGTTCCGCCAGGGCCAGCAGCCGCCGCGTCGCCGCATAGCCTGAACTCGCTGACCAGTCGCCGTGCTCGACCAGTGCCGGATCGAACGGGATATCGGCTGTCGCCAACGCCCGGCGATAGCCCTTGAGGCGATCCTGCGCCGCTTCCATCCAGATCTCGCCGGTAATCGTGGCAATGCGCCGGTGTCCGTTCTCGATCAGGTGGCGCGTGCTGCGCTGGCCACCGGCAATCTCGCTGGGCACGACTGCCGGACGCGACTGGCTGGCCGTATAGCAATTGAGCAGGAAAACCGGCACGTCCAGCTCGCTGAGCACCGCCGGCAGCTCGATCTCGCGGGTGAAAATAGTCATGTAGACCAGCGCTGCCACGCCCTGATCGGCAAAGGCGCGGATGAGTTCGGCTTCATCTTCGCTGTCATTGTGCGATTGCCCCACCAGCACCAGATAGCCGCCGCCCCGCGACGCCTGTGTCAGCCCTTCGATGGCAACCATGGCCTCGGGGCTGGTGGACAACTGGTCGGCGACAAAACCGATCCGCCGCCGGCGCAACGGGCGATTGGCAGCAATGGCTGCCGGGGTCGGCACGGCATATCCGAGCTGCCTGGCGGCCTCGAGCACGCGCTTGCGGGTTTCCGCCGACAGGCGGATGCCCGGGGCACTGTTGAGCACGAACGACACGGTTGCCTGCGAACACCCCGCCTCCCGCGCCACATCGGTCATCGTCACCCGACCAGCACCGCCCCGCCTGGCCCGCCCCCCCGGCACAGACTTGTCGCTATTCTTCGACATGGCTTCCTCAAAACGAGCTTTTTCTAGAGCTAATGCACAGTGCCAATATATTATCAACTATTAGCTGACAGCGCCGTTGGCCGCCATTTTGGAGCATGCGCGTCATGGCCACCAAAATTATGCAGCGAACATAACCTAATAGGTCGCCCGCCCACCCGAGAGGTCGAAGACCGAGGCCGTCGTGAAGCTGTTTTCGGCCGAGACCAGCCAGGCGACCATGCTGGCGGCTTCCTCGACTTCAAGAAAGCGGCCGCGCGGAATGCGCGAGAGCATGTAGTCAACAAATTCCGGCTTGAGCTCGTCGAGAATGCGGGTTTTTGCCGTTGCCGGCGTGATGGCATTGATGGCGATGTCGAATTTTGCGCATTCCTTGCCAACGGCCTTGGTCATGCCGACGACACCGGCTTTGGCCGCTGCATAGGCGGCAGCATTGGGATTGCCTTCCTTGGCCGCCACCGAGGCGATGTTGACAATGCGGCCATAATTGCGCGCCTTCATCCCGGGCAGCACGGCGCGATTGGTGTGAAAGGCACCATTGAGATCGACCTCGATTACCCGGCGCCATTCGTCCAGCTCATACTCCTCAAGCGGTGCGTTCTTGCCGGCGACACCTGCCGAATGCACGAGGATGTCGAGACTGCCGAGCGCACTTTCGACCTCGGCAACAGCCCTGGCCACTGCCGGATAATCGGTAATGTCGACGGCAATGCTCGACGTCTCGCCTCCCAGTTTCGCGCGCGCACTTTGCAGCAGCGCGGCGTTCATATCCCACAGGCTGACCCTGGCGCCCGAGGCCAGCAGCCGCCGCGCAATGGCAAAGCCAATACCCTGGGCGCCGCCGGTTACGACTGCTACCCGGTCCTTGAGATCGATCTGGTTCATTGCATCCTCTGATTGGCCTGCTGGAAGGGGGCGAGTAGCCGATGAGCAGGAAGCTTCTGGCAAGCCCTTGCAGACACTGTGCTTCCTGCCGGCGGCTCGAGCAAACGTCGTTCGCCTCTGGGCAACCGGATTCTTGCCAAAGGTCGATGGGCGTGTCTGCCGCCGATACAAAGTGTCACCGAGGGCCTTGCCTAGATCGTGCCGCCTCCCGCGCCAGAAGACAAGCGGAATGGCTTGGCCCCGGGCGGCATCCCCCAGGTTGCGGCAAACGTTTGCGCATCAAGGCGCGGATGGCAATCCGTCACTGGCCGTCAGCAAACGGGTCACCGGCAGCCGATCAGCGGGTAGCCCGCCGCTCCGCCGTTAGAAAAACAAGGCGTCGAGGTCATCCTCTGCAGGCTCGGCAGCCGAAACAGGCGCAACAGGCTCGTCGTCGGGCGCCGCTGGCGCCGAGGACTTCCTGGCAACTGCAGCCGGCGCGCCGAGCAGCTTCTCGTGAATTCGCCGTTCGGCATCCATCGTGTAGGCCGACCACAGCTTGCTGACGGTTTCCGACGCGAGGTCTGGGGTGCCCCCCGGTGCTGGCAGGCATTGCTCGATCAGGCGCAAATTGAGGTCGCGGATGGATTCGGAAATCGCGGCCTGGTCGGCAAAGGTCTCGGCGGCATTGCCCAGCAGCGCAATGACATTGGGTCCATCTCGCTCGAGTGTCTTGAGCGCCTCGGCAAGCGAGCGATCGACTTCCTGCAGCAGAACCAGGGCCGCGGTGGCCTCGTGTTCCAACTGGCCAACGCGTCCGGTGGCGTCGCCATTGGCTGCTGCACCGAAGGACTTGGCCAGCCGGGCTGCATGCTGAAGACCGGTCATGGCGGTCTCGGCGGCGGCTACGGTCTCACCGGTCAACTCGCGCAATTGCCTGGCGATAACGTTGAGTGCCGAGCCACGCGGTCCAAGCTGGGCACATTTGACGGCCGCATTGAGACTGACGAGCCGCATATTGGCTTCGATCTCCTGCACTGCCGCGACATTTGTGAGCAAATCGCCCACGGTTCGCAGTACGGCACCGGCGACGAGCTCGAGCTTGCCGCGCTCGGTTTCGCAATCGAGCAGGACAATGGCCGCGTTGCGCACCGCATGGCTCAGTGCCGTGAGCGGCGGTTCGGAACCGGCGCTGCTCTCACCATAGATGCTGCGGCTGTGGTTCATGATGGCGCGCGCGTCGGCCGATAGATCGCGCAAGGCGTCGCTGGCCTCGGCAATGTCGGTTTCAAAGGCCTGGGCGGCACCGGTCAGTTGGGCCGCCTGCAACCCGCCGATGGCTCCCTGAATGTCTGCAACATTGTCGTCGTCCAGCGTACCCGCCTCAAGCAGGTCGCAGAGCGTGCGAATTCCCGCTTCCACATGTTCAATACGCTGGCGGGTGGCATCGCCCACCTGCAACGCCATCACGGCGTTGGCGATCCGACTGACAATCTGCCGCGAAACCCTGCCCGTTTCCGCGCTGCCCTCGACAGACACCGCGCGCTGCCTGGCTACCGCAGCAAGGGCACCATCCATGCTTGCGGCCAGGCCGCTAAGCGAGTCGGCATGGGCATTCTGGAACTGCCCCCGCTGCTGAGCGGCCTGCCCCACTTCGATGGTGAGCTGGCGATAGAGCGCGGTGAATTCTTGAATCGTCGCGTTGGCCGTCTCTGAAAGCTGGGTGATATCGGTGGTGAACACATCGAAATCATCGCTGTCGCCGACAATTCCGGCTGCCACAACACGGGCGTTGATGGCAACAATACCCATCATCTTGACGGTGCGGCGCAGGGCGGCAATCGGATGATCGGCTGCGGCGACAACGGCAACGAGCTCGGTCAGGTCAGCCAGTTCGGCTGCAAACAGCTCCGAGATGACCTGGGCCTGTTGGCCAACTTCGGACAGTCGGGCCGAGGCTTCACCCAGCTGGGGGCTCTCGAGCTCTGCCGGCAAGGCCTCGAACACCTTGGTGACGCGATTGAGGATGGCGGCGCCCTCACTCAGGCGTGCGCCAACCCGGACAAATGTCGCTTCGATCTGTTCGCGAGGCGCGGCCAACCCTGTTGCGATCTCTCGCATGGTGGCCGTCTCGGCGATGGTCGGCACGGGAAGCGGGGCAAGAGCATTCATGGTCAAATTCCAGGCAGCTGGGCCGAGCGCGCATAGGCGCTGATTTCAGTAGCGACGCGTTTGAGCGGAACAATCTTGCCGGCGGCACCTCGCTCGATGGCCTCCTTTGGCATGCC
>CAXBKI010000106.1:0-7741 GCA_963975955.1 uncultured Devosia sp. | reverse complement strand
TGCCGTCACGACTGCCTCGGGCCGTTCCAGGCGACCAATCCAGATGGTGTTTCAGGACCCATTTGCCTCGGTCAATCCGCGCCTCAATGTCGAGGCCCTGCTGGCCGAGCCTGCAATTGCCAACGGCCAGCGCAAGGATGCTGCGCTGCGCGAGCGCATGCAGTTTCTCCTCGAACGGGTGGGTCTGCCCGCCGACGCCCTGCAGCGCTATCCGCACCAGTTCTCCGGCGGCCAGCGGCAGCGCCTGTGCATTGCGCGGGCGCTGATGCTCAATCCGGACGTGGTGGTGCTGGACGAAGCCGTATCGGCGCTCGATGTGTCGGTACAGGCTCGTGTGCTCGATCTGCTGGTTGACCTGCAGAACGAGTTCAAGCTGGCCTATCTTTTTATCTCGCACGACATGGCGGTGGTCGAACGCATTGCCCACCGCATCGCCGTGATGTTTGCCGGCCAGATTGTCGAGATTGGCGAGGCCCGCGGCGTCCTCAGCGATCCCCAGCACAGCTACACCAGGCGCCTGATCGCGGCTGTGCCGGCCGTGGAACGTCGCAATCAGCACTTCGCGGTCGATATGACACAGGTGCCATCACTGGTGCGCCAGGCCGGCTATGAGCCGCCCGTAGCGCGCTGGCGCCAGGCCGGCGCCGATCATCAGGTTCGCCTTGAGGATGCATCATGACCATCACAACTCTGCTCGAGCGGGCCATGGCCCCTCTGACAAATGCTGTTGAAACCGGCCGGATCCCCGGGGGCGTGCTGGGACTGGTTGATCGCAACGGCAGGCGAGCTGTTCGCACCATTGGCGCGGCGCAACTGACACCTGAACGACGACCCATGAGCGAAACCACCTGGTTCGATCTGGCCTCCCTCACCAAGGTGCTGTTCACCACCGAACGCATTCTGGCACTGGCCGCTGCCGGGACGCTTGATCTGGACGCGCCGCTAACGAGCGTATTGCCCGATTTCCGCCAGTACAACCTCGACAATTGGGAGCGCAGGGTGACCTTCCGCCAGTGCCTGGGTCACCAGACACCGTTTCCTGCCGTCTTCCCGCTCTACACCTATGGCCGTGACCCTGAGCTGTTGCGGGCCTTCCTGTTGCAGCATGAATGGACAGCCGGCCCCTCGGTCTATTCCGATATCAATTTTATCCTGCTCGGACTGGCACTCGAACGGATCGACCGGCGCGGCATTCGCGATATGAACCCCGGCACCGGCTTTGCCTGGTCGGCCGAGCCGGCAGATGCTGCCGCCACAGAGCAATGCACCTGGCGCAACCGCCTGCTGTTTGGCGAAGTGCATGACGATAACTGCGCGGCCCTGCAGGGCGCCGGTCATGCCGGCCTGTTTGGCACGGCCGATGCGTTGCTCGACTTTGCCGCGGGCAAGCTGGCATCGGCGGGCCCGGACGACCTGATCCGCACGCCGCTTTCGGCTCGCCGTACCCATGGCTGGGAACGTCCCTATGAGGGTTGGTCAGGCGGCGAGCGCTGCTCGAGCGAGACCATCGGCCATACCGGCTTCACCGGCACCGGCCTCTGGCTCGATTTCGCGCGCGGCCATGCCTGGACACTGCTGACCAACCGCGTCCACCCCACGCGCCATTTCGACAGCGGCATCGTCGGACTGCGCCGCGCCGTGGGTGACGCGATCAATACCGACTGAGGAGAATACAATGGAACCGATCTGGGCCGTCGGGCTGAT
This sequence comes from uncultured Devosia sp., assembly GCA_963975955.1. Classification (GTDB taxonomy): domain Bacteria; phylum Pseudomonadota; class Alphaproteobacteria; order Rhizobiales; family Devosiaceae; genus Devosia. Next base: position 6,037 of record CAXBKI010000106.1, on the reverse strand, counting down.
GACCGGCACTGTGCTGGACGGCAATATCGACGTCGCGCTGCTGCGCACCGATGGCGAGATCATTGAGAGCTTTGGCAGCTACACGCTGGGGCCGTATCCTCAGTCTATCCGCAGCTTGCTCGAGGAAACGCTGGAGCAGGCGCGCGGCTGGAATTTCGATGGACCCGAGCCTGCCATTTTCGCCGTCGCGGAGGACGCACTGACGCGTGCCCAATCATCTGCCGTCGCGGACCTTGTGGCTCAGGCCGGTTTAGAGGCCAGCGACATCGGCGTCGTCGGTTTTCACGGCCAATCGGTGTTGCACCGGGCGCCGCAGCCTGGACGGATCGGCGCGACCCGTCAACTGGGCAATGGCAACCTCATGCATGAGCTGCTCGGCATTCCCGTGGCCTACGACTTCCGATCGGCCGACGTTCGCGCCGGCGGGCAGGGCGCGCCCCTCGCTGCGCTTTATCACCAGTCGCTGTTGCGCAGGCTGGGGGCGACCGACGGGCGCACGGCCGTGCTCAATCTGGGTGGCGTCGCCAATGTGACCTGGTGGGATGGCGCCGACCGGCTGATCGCCTTTGATGCCGGTCCGGCCAATGCGCCGATCAATGACTTCATCAAGGGGCTCGGACTGGGCGAGATGGATCGCGACGGGGCGCTGGCGCTGCGTGGCACCGTCGATGAGGCGCGCCTGGCCCAGTTACTGACGCATCCCTATCTGACGGCGCCCTATCCAAAGTCGCTGGATCGTTTCGATTTCCTCGCCAGCATGGCCGATGGCCTTGGGGCCGAGGACGGTGCCGCCACGCTTACCGCCTTTACAACAGGCGCTGTTGGCAAGGCGCTCGACCTCCTGCCGGAACGGCCAGATAAGCTGGTGGTCTGTGGCGGCGGCCGGCATAACCCGGCGATCATGAAAATGCTCGCAGAGCGTGCTGCCGTGGAGGCGGTGCCCGCTGAAGCTGCCGGCTGGCGGGGCGACGCCGTTGAAGCGGAGTGTTTCGCCTTCCTCGCGGTGCGCGTGCTCCGTGGCCTGCCCATCAGCTTTCCTACGACAACCGGCGCGCCTTATCCGATGACCGGCGGCGTGCTGGCGAGCTGATGATGGATGGTCCGCGCATCGAAGTTACCGATTGCCCCGCTGCCGCTGACCTCGATCGCATCGGCAGCAGCCTGGCCGCATTCAACGAGAGTGATGTCGGGCCGGCCAACCGACGGGCGCTGGCCGTTCTGGCGCGCAGCGATGATCAACTGATCGCCGGCCTTTCTGGCTATACGGCCTGGGGTTGGCTCTATGTCCAGTGGTTGTGGGTTGCCCAGGATCAACGGGGGCAGGGGCTGGCGCCCAGGCTGCTGGCGGCAGCGGAGGCAGATGCCCTGGCGCGCGGGTGCCATGGCGCTTATATTGACACTTTCAATCCAACGGCCCTGCTGGTCTATCAGAAGGCAGGTTATGTCGTGTTCGGTGCATTGCCCGATTTTCCGGCCGGCCGTACGCGCAGCTTTTTGTCCAAGAGCCTGCTGTAAGGATGGAGCTGTCCGCCATAGCTCGACAGCAGGCCGCCCCCACAAGGTGCGGCCGCCTGAGCCTTGTGCGCCAGCGATCACCGCGCTGCCGATGTCAGTCAGGCATCGGCCGGATGAAGTGATTTTCCGCCAGCTGCCGCACCTCGGGCTGCGGCAGGGCCGACTGGCGCCGGATGATCTCGATGCGGTCGAGTTCATCGCTGAACCGTGAATCGTCGAGGCGTCGGTCGGGGTCGGGCACCGCCGAAAGCAAGAGCCGCGTATAGGGGTGCTGCGGGGCGCCCAGCACGCTCTCGACCGCGCCCCACTCAACGATCTGGCCGGCATACATCACCATGATGTCCTCGGCGACATACCGTGCCGTCGCGATGTCGTGGGTGATGTAGAGCAGTGCCAGGTCGAGCTCGGCTTTCATGGCGTTGAGCAAATTGAGGATGCCCAACCGCACCGAAACGTCGAGCATCGAGGTGGGCTCGTCGGCCACGATGACCTGGGGATTGACCGCCAAGGCCCGCGCGATGCTGATGCGCTGGCGCTGCCCGCCAGAGAGTTCGTGTGGGTATTTGTCGATGATCAGCGCCGGGTCGAGCTTGACCCGGCTGAGCAGTTCCTCAATGGCGGCCTGACGCTCGGCCTTGCCCAGTGCGCGCCGGTGCAGCCGCAGCGGGCGCTCGAGGTGGTAGCGGATGGTATGGGCAGGATTGAGCGAGGCGAAGGGATCCTGAAAGATCATCTGCACCGAGGCGCGGTAGGCCCGGATGGCCTTGGCATCGCCCTTGCCCAACGGCGTGCCTCGGAACATCAGCGTACCGGCGTCAGGGTGATATTCGCGCATGATCAGCCGCGCCGCCGTGGTCTTGCCGGAGCCGGATTCGCCCACCAGTGCCAGGGTGCGTCCGGGGTGGAGCGCGAAGGACACCGAACGGGTCGCATAGACCGGCTTGTCGGCGCGTCCGAAGATTTTCGAGACATTGTCGAGCGCAAGGATCGGGTTGGACGTCATGGCGTAGTTTCCCGCGCGGTCTGCTGCCCGTGCAGCTTGGGCATCGAGGCCCAGAGCTGCTTGGTGTAGTCGTGTTGAGGGTGGCGATAGATGGTCTGGGCGTCGTTGACCTCGACCAGTTCGCCCTTGAGCATGATGCCGATCCGGTCGCTGACCTGCACCATCAGCCCCAGATCATGGGTGATGAACAGCACCGAAAAGCCCAGCTGCCGGCGCAGCACGTCGATGCGCTGGAGGATTTCGCGCTGCACGACAACGTCCAGGGCGGTCGTGGGCTCATCCATGATCAGCAGCTTGGGGCTGAGCGCCAGGCAGATGGCGATGACGATGCGCTGCCGCATGCCGCCCGAGCACTGGTGCGGATAGGCGTCGAGCCGGTCCGGCGAGATATCGACGAGCTTGAGCAGTTCGCTGGCCCGGGCGCGCGCCTCGGCGCGGCTGATGCGGCTATGTGCCCGCAGCACGTCGTAGAACTGGGCCTCGATGGTCAGCACCGGGTTGAGCGAATTCATAGCGCTCTGGAACACCATGGCTACATCGCGCCAGCGGAAGCGACGGAGTTCGTCGTCATCAAGCGCCATCACGTCACGCTCGGCAACGAGAATCTGGCTGCCTGAGCGGATGAGGGCAGGGGGGCGATGCAGCCGGCTGACTGCAAAGGCAATGGTGGACTTGCCGCAACCCGACTCCCCGGCCAGTCCGAAGAACTCGCCGGGCGCGATATCAAAGCTCACATCCTTGACCGCGTGGAAATCGCTCTGTGCCCCGATATAGTCGATGTTGAGGTTGCGGATCGAAAGAACCGGATCGCTCATAGCTTGCCCTCTCCGATGCGCACCATGCGGGTCCAGCGGCTGAGCATGCCGCCGGTGCGCAGCCGCGGGTTGGCGATCTCGTCGATCGCGAAATTGATCAGCGCCAGGCTCAGGCCGAGCAGGGCCAGCGCGACGCAGGGCGATAGCAGGTCCCACCAGGCGCCGACCGACAGGGCCGCCGAATTCTGCGCGTTGTAGAGCATGATGCCCCAGGAAACGGTGTTGGGGTCGCCCAGGCCCAGGAATTCGAGCGTAGCCTCGGTAATGACCGCGAAGATGATGCTGCCGATGAAGTTGATGCCGACGATGGAAATCAGGTTCGGGAAGATCTCGAACACCATGATGCGCCAGCTCGGCTCCCCCAGCATTTCCGCGCTTTTGACAAAGTCGCGCTGCCGCATCGAAAGCGTTTCGGACCGCGTCACGCGCACACCCCAGGCCCACGATGTCAGCCCAAGGATGATCGCGATCACCGGTGGGCTGGCCTGGCCGATAAAGGAGGCCAGCACCAGCAGCAGTGGCAAATTGGGTACCACCAGCACCATATTGGTGAAGAAGTTGATGATCTCGTCGATAACGCCGCCCTTGTAGCCGGCGATAATGCCCAGCACGGTGCCGATCACGGTGATCATCAACCCCGCGCCGAAGCCGACAGCGAGGGAGACGCGGGCGCCGTGGATGAGACGCGAAAAGACGTCATGCCCTAGCCGCGTGGTGCCCAGCCAGTGCTCCCAAGAGGGCGCCTGGTGTGGGCGTCCGACGCGTTTGATCGGGCTGTATTCGGTCAGCAGGGGCGCGAAGATTGCCACCAGGACAATCAGCGCCAGGATGGAAAGGCCGACAACGGCCTTCTTGTTGTGCACAAGCTGGGCAAGCAGTTTCATGGGTCAGGCCTTCTTGAGGCGCGGATCGAGCAGCACGTAGCTCAGGTCGACCACAAAATTGGAAATGAGCATGGCCGCCGTCATGATCAGCAGCTGCCCCTGGATCACCGGATAATCACGGGCGATGATGGCCTGATAGAGCGTGTTGCCGAGCCCGGGATAGTTGAACACCACCTCGGTCACCAGCGAGCCGCCCAATATGGTGCCGATCGCGATCGCCAGACTCGACACCGTCGGCAGCAGTGCATTGCGGGCGGCGTACCAGAGCATGACGCGACTGTCCGACAGCCCCTTGGCGCGACCCATCACGATATAGTCCTCGCCGAGCAGGTTGATCATGTTGTTGCGCATGGTGACGGCAAAGCCACCCGTCAGCACGATCACCAGCGTCAGCAGGGGCAGGGTGCCGTGGTAGGCCACGCTCGAGATATACTCCCAGTTCCACGCTGGATCGATCAGCGGGTCGGCGGCATAGCCATTGGGAAACCAGCTCAGCGAATAGCCGAAGATGAACAGCACGATCAGCGAAACCACCACGGCCGGCACGGAACTGCAGAAGATGGCGGTCAGCGAAATGATGGAGTCAAAAAGGCTGCCGCGACGCCAGGCGGCGACCACGCCCAGAAAGGTGCCAAGGGTAAAGCTGATGAGGGTGGCAATGCCCATCAGGCCAAGCGTCCACACCAGGGCGCGGCCGAGCAATTCGGTGACGGGAAGGGGGAAATACTTGATCGACAGGCCAAGGTCGCCGGTGAACACGCTTTGCAGGTAACGCAGATACTGCTCGCTCAGCGGTGCATCGATGAAGCCGAAGGTCAGCTTGAGCGCATTGAGATTTTCCAGCGAAAGCTGGGATCCGGCGCTGGCGAACATGATCTCGATCGGATCGCCCGGCATCAGGCGCGGCAGGAAGAAATTGATGGTCGCGGCCACCAGGAAGGCCGCCAGGTAGAACGCCAGTCGCCTTAGCAAAAAGCCCATGGTGATGTGTCCTTCCTGATACTTGTCTTTGGAGTGGAGGCGCGCCGTTGCGCACCTCCGCGGTTGCGGGTCGGCCTATTTGGCGACCGGTTCGAGATCGAGTAGCTGGAGCAGACGTGTCGGGTTGGGGTTGGACACGACCGGCGAGTATTTCGGGTTCTCGGCATCGGCCCAGCCGGTGAAGCGGCTGGTGTTGTATTCGTAGAACGACGGGCTGTTATAGACCGGGATGATCGGCAGGGCCTCGGCCACGATCAACTGAACCTGATCCATGATGGACTTCTGCTCAGCCGGATCCTTGCTCTGGGTGTAGCGCCCGAGCAGATCCATCACCTCGGCATTTTCCCAATGCGGAGCGGTGAAACGGCTCTTGCCAAAATCGTCCGGATTGAACGAGCGGATGTAGGGGAAATAGGGGTTCGCCGCCGACGCAAGCGCATTGAGCGTCATCGAAAAATCTCCCGAGATCAGCGAGGATGTCCACACAGCCGCTTCCGGCGTGCTCATCTTCACATTGATGCCGGCCTCCGCCATGCTCTCGGTCGCGATCTGCACCGCGTCGATCCAGTCGGTCCAGCCATTGGGCACCATGACGTCGATGGCGATCGGCGTGCCATCGGGGTTGTCGCGGAAGCCATCGCCATCGGCGTCGACATAACCGCTCTCATCGAGCAGGGCGATGGCGGCGTCGGCATCGAACTTGCCATATTGGCCAAACTGCGTCTCGACTTCCGGATTGGCGAACGAGGCGTAGAGCGCACCAAGGCCCGAGGGGTCTTCGTTCACCAGCGGATAGCCATAGCCAGCGATGTCGACCACGGTCTGGCGGTCGATCAGCA
>CAXBKI010000105.1:0-7746 GCA_963975955.1 uncultured Devosia sp. | reverse complement strand
TCCTCAAGACATTCCGATTCGACCTGCGATTGCCTTAGGGCTGACCTGCCCCCGAAATAGTCTGCGCCGCACCAGGTGCTCAGGCCGTCCAGCCACCATCGATGATGTGGATCTGGCCCGTGGTATAGGTGGCTCCGGCCAGATAGACGGCCAGATCGGCGACCTCATCAGGGCGGGCAATCCGCCCGATCGGCTGGCGGGCAATGAATGCCTTCCTGGCCGCCTCAAAATCGCCCGTCGCCTGCCAGCGCTCGTGCAGGCTTGGCGAATCCACCGTGCCGGGGCAAATGGCATTGACCCTGATTCCCTGGGTGGTGAAATCGGCAGCAATCGATTTGGTCAGTCCCACGACGGCTGCCTTGGAAATCGAGTAGGCGGCCCGGTTGGGCACGCCCTTTACCGAGCTGGCGACGGTCGCCATGTTGATGATGGCGCCATCCTGGCGCTGCAGCATCTGCGGCAGCACCGCCTGGATGGTGCGGATCTGGGCCTTGATGTTGAGATCGAAGGCAAATTCGAGATCACTGTCGCTCATCTCGAGCACATTGCCCGAATGCACCACGCCCGCGCAGTTGAACAACACATCGATCTGGCCGATCTCTGCCACCGCCCGGGCGACGGCCTCGGTCGAGAGCACGTCCAGCAAGCGTGTCGTCACGCCGGCCATCCCCTCCAGTTCCGCCAGCTTGCCGGCATTGATGTCGGTAGCGATCACCGTGGCGCCGGCTGCGACAAATGCTTCCACCGAGGCGCGGCCAATGCCCTGTGCGGCTGCGGTGATGAGAACGATCTTACCGGCGAGGTCGGCCATGGTGTGCAGTCCTGTGTCTTGTTGCGTGTCACTGACAGGCGGAAAATTGGCGCAACAGAATGATCCGCAAGCGGCATCATTGCTGGGCCTGGCGCTCAGCGTGACCACAATTGAACGGCACTGGCAAGAACTAACATGTCAGTTCCAGATACCCCCTCCGGCGCCGCCCGATCTCACCAGCCTGCCGGCACAGAGGCGGCGGCGAGTTGCTGCCCCGATCGACAATACCGGTTGAATCCAGCCTCTTGGCGTGGAAGTGTCCGACGCAAATGGAGACGTTCACAATGGCCTATATCAGCGCTGACCGTATCGCGGTTTCGACCTGGTCGCTGCACCGCCTGCTCGGTACCACCTATCCGCATGACCTGAGCACGACCGAGATCGGGCCGATGCAGGAGACCTATGGCGCGGGCGAGGAAACCTTGCTCGGCCTGCCATCGGTACTGGCCAATCATGGCTACAAGCGCCTCGAAATCGTCTCTTTCCACCTGCGCAGCCGCGACCCCGTCTATCTGGGCGAACTGCGTGACCAGCTCAGGATTGCCGAGGTTACCCTGCAGACGCTGCTGATCGACGCGTGTGACATCAGCCATCCCGAACATGGCGAGCGCGACCAGGCCTGGATTGCCGGCTGGATCGAGATTGCCAATGAGCTGGGCGCCCAGAATGCCCGCATCATTGCGGGCAAGCAGAAGCCGACACGTGACGCTCTGGACCGTTCGGTCAAGGCGCTGACAGCCCTTGCCGATGGCAATGCCGGCTCCGATGTGCGGCTGGTGACGGAGAACTGGTTCGACCTGCTGGCTGAACCGGCCCACGTGAATTTCCTGCTCGACAAGCTCGATGGCCGCATCGGCCTGCTCGGCGATTTCGGCAATTGGGACGGCGCGGACAAGTATGCCGACCTCAAGTCGATCTTCGGCCGGGCGGAATTGTGCCACGCCAAGGCGCGCTTCATCGACGGCGACCTGGATGAAACCGATTACGGCCGGTGCATCGCGCTGGCGGAGGAAGCTGGCTACAAAGGGCCCTATACCCTGATATTTGACAGCGAAATCCCCGGCGAATGGCATGGGCTGGGCATCGAGCGCGACTTCATCCTGTCGCGTGACGTCTAGATCAAGTTAAGGCAGATGTTAACGGAGCTGTAGCACACTGCCACAATGGCAAATGGCTCCAGATCCACTGCGTTGATGCGGGCGTCCTTTTTGCGGACCGACGCGATGCTGTCCCGCATCGTGGAGAGTGCGGCTGTGGGCATGGTCGTATCCGATACGGACGGGTGCCTGGTCTACGCCAATCGGGCGTTCGAGCGCATGCTTGGCTATGGCCCCGACGAGGCGCGGACCATCCTGGATCTGATGCATCCCGACGATGACGCCGCCGGTGGTCAGCATGTTCAGCGCCTGCTGCGGGGCGAGGTTGACCACTATAGCGGCCAGCACCGTTTGCGCCATCACGATGGCAGCCCTCTCTGGATGGGCGTGGCAGCCGCCGCCCTGCCCCGTGCAAACCGCAATGAAGCCGATCTGGTGATCTTCCAGATGACCAGCATTGAATTGCAAAAGAAGGCCGAAGAGGCATTGGCCTATTCCGAGAGCCGCTGGAATTTTGCGCTGGAAGGAGCGGGCCAGGGCGTCTGGGACCATGATATCCGCACCGATACCATGTTCTATTCGCGCATGTGGCGCATCATGCGCGGCATTCCTCCCGATGAGGAGGTTGATGGCGACCAGCAGAAATGGCTGGAACGCATCCACCCCGAAGACCTGCCCTATGTGCTCGCCAATGTCCACCGGCAGGACCAGGGCGACGCCGATTTTGATGCGCTCGAATACCGGGAGCGCAAGCGCGATGGCAGCTATGTCTGGATCCTGAGCCGCGGCAAGCCCGTGGAGTGGGATGCACAGGGCAACCCGGTGCGCACACTGGGTACCGACACGGATGTGACGCGGCTCAAGACTGTCGAACTGGAACTGGCGGCCGAAAAGGAGCGCTTGCGCGTTACACTCGAGGCGATTGCCGACGGCATGATCTCGACCGATGCCCAGGGCAATATCGTGTTCATGAACCCGGCGGCCGAATTGCTGACCGGATATCAGAGCGCCGTCGCCCTGGGCAGGCCGGTGCGCGATATCTTTGCGCTGTTTGTCGGCGAAACCGGCCAGCGCGTGCCCTGCCCGGTTGCGCAATGTCTGGCGAGCGGGACGGTGACCAATTCCGACGATGATGTGATCCTGATCGGGCCGACGGGCATCGAGCGCGAAATCCGCTGTTCGGCCTCCCCGGTCAGAATGGCCGGCCACACCCTGGACGGGGCGGTTCTGGTGTTCCAGGACGTGACGCATAGCCGGGCGATGCAACGTGAGCTGGCCCATTCTGCCCATCACGACGACCTGACGGGCCTGCCCAATCGGGTAGCGTTCGATCGCGCGCTCAACACCGCCATTGCTGCGGCAGCCGATGGCAAGCGCATGCACTGCCTGCTTTACATCGATCTCGATCGCTTCAAGCCGGTCAATGACTCCGCGGGACACGCGGCAGGTGACGCCCTGTTGCAGCAGGTCGCCCGGACCATTCGCGGCAGCTGTCGCAGCCATGACATGGCAGCCCGGATTGGCGGCGATGAGTTTGCCGTGCTGCTCCAGGACTGTCCGGAGACGGCAGGCAAAGCCATTGCCGACAAGATCGTGCGCGCGATAGGCGCACTGCTGTTCGACTGGGCGGGCCAGACCTACCGGATCGGCGCCAGCATTGGCGTTACCACCATCGCCGCAGGCCCTGCTTCGCCGCTGGGCTTCATGGGGGAAGCCGACGCGGCCTGCTATGCCGCCAAGGCCCAGGGGCGCGGTGGCGCCAGATTGTTCACGCGGGACCAGCCAGCGGCCTGATGGGTGGCGCTCACTCGATGGGCGCTGCGGGCGTGGTGCGAGGCATGCGGTTCCAGGCGTCGAGCGCGGCGATCTTGTAGGCCTCGGCCAGGGTCGGATAGTTGAACGCATTCTCCACGAAATAGTCGAGCGTGCCGCCCAGATTGAGGACGGCCTGGCCGATGTGGATCAACTCGGTCGCGCCCTCGCCCACGATATGCACCCCAAGCAGCTTGCGGGTCTTGAGTGAGAAGATCATCTTCATCATGCCCGACTGCAGGCCCATGATGTGGCCGCGCGAGGTCTCGCGGAAGCGCGCGATCCCGCTTTCATAGGGAATGCCGCGCTGGCGGACCTCCTGCTCGGTGAGCCCGACCGTGGAAATCTCGGGAACGGCATAGATGCCATAAGGGAAATATTGGGGCGCGGGCGGCATGGCGGCACCACAGGCGTGCAGTGCGGCAATGCGCCCCTGCTCCATGGAGGTGGAGGCAAGGGAGGGAAAGCCGATCACATCGCCGGCGGCGTAAATATTGGGCGTCGACGTCTGGAAGGTGACCGGATCGACCTTGAGACGGCCGCGTTCGACGGGCGTGATGTCACAGTTCTCGAGCCCCAGATTGGCGGTGGCGCCCGAGCGCCCGGCCGCATAGAGCAGCATGTCGGAACGGATGCGCCGGCCATCGGCGAGGATCGCTACCGGCCAGCCCTGGGGGTCGAGCTCGACCGTTTCAACCTTGGCACCGAAGCGGATCGAGATGCCCCGCTTGCGCAAATCGTGGGTGAATTCCTCGATGATCTCGCGGTCGATGAAGTCCAGAATGCTGTCGCGCGGCTCGATGATGGTGACCGGGACATCGAGCGCCGAAAAGATGGTGGCGTACTCAATGCCGATGACACCTGCGCCCACCACGGTCAGGCTGCGCGGCACGCGCGGCTCGGCGACCAGGCTGTCGCTGTCGACCACGGAATGGTCGTTGAATGGAATATTGGCGGGGCGGTAGGGCGCCGTGCCGACGGCAATCACCGCATGGCGGAAGCCGAAACGGTGCTGCTCGCCACTGGCGTCGGTGACACCGACATGATTGGCATCGATGAACCGGGCCAGACCACCGAATGTGCGTACACCATTGCGGGCGAACTGATGCTCGAGCACCTCGATTTCATAATCCAGCGTCTTGTTCAGGCGGGCCCCGAGATCCTTGCCCTCGATCTCCTTTTTGACCCGATAGGAGAGGCCGTAAAAGCCGCGCTCACGCCACCCCGAGAGATTGAGCACGGTTTCGCGCAAGGTTTTTGAAGGAATGGTGCCGGTGTGAACCGAGACGCCGCCGAGTCGCAGGCGATCCTCGATGACCAGCACCGACCGGCCCAGCTTGGCGGCCTGAATGGCGGCCCGCCGGCCGGCCGGCCCGCTGCCGATGACGACAAGATCAAACTGTTCCAAACGCCTACCCCTGATTCGACGCCACCACGCCTAGCGGGGAAGTGTGACACTGCCGCTGCAATCGATGCAATGCACCGGCGGGCATTGGTGCGTTGCGTGATCAGTCGCCGCGCAGGACCTCGTCGATTTCGGGCAGATTGTAGAACTTGCGGACGATGTCCCACCCCTCTTCGGCGGTGTCGACCACGTTGAACAGCTCCAGGTCCCCCGGCGAGATGGTGCCGGCTTCGGCCAGTGCCTCCAGATGGATCACCTTGCCCCAGAAATTCTTGCCGAACAGCAGTAGCGGCACCCTGTCCATGCGCCCGGTCTGGATCAGGGTGATGGTTTCAAAGAACTCGTCGAGCGTCCCGAAGCCCCCCGGAAACACCGCCACGGCCTTGGCGCGTAGCAGGAAGTGGATCTTGCGGGTGGCAAAATAGTGGAAGTTGAAGCTCAGCTCGGGCGTCACATAGACATTGGGCGCCTGTTCGTGCGGCAGCACGATATTGAAGCCGATCGATGGGGCGCCCACATCGGTGGCGCCGCGGTTGCCCGCCTCCATCACGCCGGGACCGCCGCCGGTCACCACGACATATTCCTTGAAGTCGAGCGCCTTGGCAGTGGCCGAGGCAAGCTGGGCAAAGCGCCGTGCCTCGTCGTAATAGCGCGACGCCGCCAGCAGGTTCTGCCGCTGCACGTCGTTCTTGGCGGCCCAGGCGTCCTTGCCGGGCTCGGGAATACGCGCGCCACCGAACAGCACGACGGTGGACATGATGCCGCGCTCGCGCAGCGAAAACTCGGGCTTGAGGTATTCGAGCTGGAAGCGGATGCCTCGGGTATCTTCGGAGGTCAGGAATTCATCGTCGGCAAAGGCCAGGCGGAAGGCCGATGACTGGGTCTGAGGTGTCCTGGGCGCAAGCTTGGCGGAGACGATATCCTCCTTGGAGGTCCGCAGTGAGGTCTGGTGGCGCTTGGCCATTAATGTACTCTCCGATGATATCGCCCCGCCGGCAGCGCACCGCCACAATTCGGAGACATGGATCAGGGCATAACCAGCCCGGTGAATCGGGGCAAGGGCGGGGTTTGAAACAGTTCACGACTTTGGAGGCGCGCATCGACGCCGCCGCGCGTGCGGTTCTGGCGCGGTTGCCGCGTGGTCGAACCGCCGACGCTGCCGTGGAATTTCTGGTATTCGGGCTCAAGCAGGCCTGGGCCTGTCTGTTCGGTGGGCTGATGCTGGGGATGATCCTGCTGACGCGCCTGTGGTGGCCGGACATCGGGATTGCACGCTATGACGCCTGGTTCGTTGCGGCCCTGGCCATCCAGCTCGGCATGGTCATGTTCCGCCTGGAGACCTGGGAGGAAGCCCGCGTCATTCTGATCTTCCATCTGGTGGGCACCGGCATGGAGCTGTTCAAGACCGCGGCAGGATCATGGAGCTATCCGGAGGATGCATTTTTCCGAATTGCCGGCGTACCACTGTTTTCTGGCTTCATGTATGCCTGCGTCGGCTCCTACATGGCCCGCATCCAGCGCATCTTCGACATCCGTTTTTCCGCCTATCCGCCACGATGGATGACGCTGGTGCTGGCAGTGGCCATCTATGTCAATTTCTTCAGCCACCACTATGTCGTCGATTTGCGCTGGTTGCTGTTGACGGCCATCGCGGCCTTGTACTGGGGCAGCGCCATGCACTATCGGGTGTTCCGCTTCCAGCACCGCATGCCCATGCTGGTCGCCTTCCTGCTGGTGGCCCTGTTCATCTGGATTGCGGAAAACATTGCCACCTGGTCGAATGCCTGGGTTTATCCCGATCAGGTGCATGGCTGGACGCTGGTCAGTTGGAGCAAACTGGGCTCGTGGTACCTGCTGATGTTCATCTCGGTAGTGCTGGTGACACTGGTTCATCCACCCCGCCCTTATCAACAGGATAGCTGAGGGCCTTGCGCTCGCCACGATTTGTTCGCATATAGCGACCGGGAGGTTGGCGCGGACGTGTTCCTCGCCAACCGGGTCAGGTCCGGAAGGAAGCAGCCCCAACGAGACCTTCACGGGTCGTTGCCAGCCTCCTACTTGCCTCTATGATGGTCCCATGACCACAGGCAGATTCCCGAACCTTGACCTAGAGGGGCACGATGGCTGACGCTGCGACCTCGCCCTATCTCGTTCTCGCCCGCAAATACCGGCCGCGCGATTTTACAACGCTGGTTGGCCAGGATGCGATGGTGCAGACGCTGGGCAATGCGTTTTCGCAGAATCGTATCCACCACGCCTTCATCCTGACGGGCGTGCGCGGCGTGGGCAAAACCACGACAGCGCGCATTCTCGCCCGCGCCTTCAACTATCAGGACGCCAGCGGGCCGCACCCGACGCTTGATCTGAGTGTGGAAGGCGAGCACTGCCGGGCCATCATCGAAGGCCGCCATGTCGATGTCATCGAAATGGACGCTGCCTCCAATACCGGCATTGGCGACATTCGCGAGATCATTGATTCGGTCAAATACGCGCCTTCCTCGGCGCCCTACAAAGTCTATGTGATCGACGAGGTGCACATGCTCTCGACGGCAGCCTTCAACGGGCTGCTCAAGACGCTTGAAGAGCCACCGCCCTATGCGAAGTTCATTTTTGCCACCACC
>CAXBKI010000104.1:0-7766 GCA_963975955.1 uncultured Devosia sp. | reverse complement strand
CCAGCACGGCGCGGGTCATCGCCTCGCGGCCGGTATCGGCCTCCAGCCCGGCGAAGACGCCGCGGATTTCGGAATCATTGTGCGGCGTGCGCTCGCCCGACAGATAGGGCAGGAAGATCTCCTCGCCCGGGCCGGTGAACTGCGCCTCGGCAGCGCCCGACAGGGCGGCCTGGTTCTGGCCGGTGATCTTGCTCAGCCAGTTCAGCGAATCGGTGGCCGACAGGATCACCCCCATCTGGTGCCAGGTATCGGGCACGGCGTGGCAGAAGGCATGCACGGCGCCCTCGGTATTGGGGCGGAAGCGGTCATTGGAGACGAACAGCACGCCCGAGGTACCGAGCGAGACAAAGCCCTCGCCAGGCCGGATGGCGCCGATGCCGCAGGCCGAGGCGGCATTGTCGCCGGCGCCGCCGGCAACCACCACATTGGCATCCATGCCCCAGCGCTGGGCAAATTCGCGCTTGAGCACGCCCGAGGGTGCCGAGCCTTCGACCAGGCTGGGCATGTGGCTGCGGTCGAGGCCGGTGACGGCCAGCAGCTCGTCGGACCAGTCGCGCTTGCCGACATCGAGCCAGAGGGTCCCCGAGGCATCGGACATGTCCTCGGCATAGTCGCCGGTCAGCAGCAGGCGGATATAGGCCTTGGGCAGCAAGACCTTGGCGATCCTGGCGTAGATCTCGGGCTCGTACTTGCGGACCCAGGCGATCTTGGGGGCGGTAAAGCCGGGCATGGCGATATTGCCGGCGATGGCGCGCAGGCTGGGCAGGGCGACTTCCATCTCCCTGCATTCGGCCGCCGAGCGGCCATCGTTCCACAGGATACAGGGGCGCAGCACCTGGTCGTCCTTGTCGAGCAGGGTGGCGCCATGCATGTGGCCGGACAGGCCGATGCCGCGCACTGACGCCAGCTCGGACGCATGGGTTCTGGAGAGTTTGTCGACCGCAGCCAGCGTCGCCGTCCACCAGTCGGCCGGGTTCTGTTCGGACCAGCCGGGATGCGGGCGGACCGGCTCGATGGCCGCCGCCGAAGCCTCGGCCAGCGCCCGGCCATGCTCATCGATGAGGATGACCTTGACGCCCGAAGTGCCGATATCGATACCGAGATAGGTCATGAGGCACGTACCTCAGACACAGACATAAACCACATTTGATCGTCCTCCCGGCCCGGTTCGGGCCCCGCCAGCTTGCTTGAATGGCGTTCTTGTTATCGCAGATTGTCGCGCAGGAAAATACCGATTTCAATAGGGTCGGCGGCGCCGGTGCCATTGCCCCCCAGCGCCAGGGTGCGGGCGGCCGCCAGCGCGTCGCGGATTTCGCCGTCCGGATTTTGATCGAGCACCACGTCGATGGCGCCCGATTGCAGGCCGCGGCGGGTCGGCTCGGTCAGTTCATGGGCGATCACCCTTATCGCCCCGGCCCGGCCCGACGCCTCCACCGCCGCAACCAGACCGGCATTGCCGGCTCCCAGATTGTAGAGCCCGGCCAGATCGGGGTGGCGCGCCAGCAGATCGCCGACAAGGGCCTGGGTCTGGCTGCGCTCGTCGTGCCCCTCGATCGGGCCGATCAGCTGCACGGCGCCGAATTCGGCAGCCAGGGCAGCCTGAAAACCGGCCAGGCGGTCGGTGTGATCGCGCAGATGCAGCGAGCCGGCGATGACGGCCACCTTGCCGCCCTGGGGCAGGAACCGCCCCATCAGCGAGGCCGCCGTGCGGCCCGCGGCCACATTGTCGATGCCGATGAAATGGCGGCGCAGCGTGCCGGGCAGGTCCGAGACCAGCGTCATGACCACGACGCCGCGCCGGACCGCGGCGTCCACGGCAGTGACCACGGCCGACTCTTCGCTGGCCACCACGATGGCGCAATCGCAGTCACGCGCATCCAGGGCATCCAGGCTTTGCGCCAGTGCCGCGCCGTCGAGCGCCCTGATGCGCCGGGTCTGGACATGCATGCGCTCGGTCAACGCCTGGCTGGCGCGCCGCGCCACCGCATCGGCCAGGCTGGCCATGAATTCATTGGCGCCATCGGGAATGACGAAGGTGATCCGCAGGTCGCGGGCGCGCGCCAGCAGCGACGCGCTCAGATCGCGCTGAAAACCGATGGCGGCGATTGCCGCCTCGACCTTTTGCGCCGTGACGGCGCGCACGCCCGAGCGGCCATTGAGCACGCGGTCGACCGTGGCCAGCGACACCCCGGCGGCCCGCGCCACATCATGCACCGTGGCGCGGCGTCTGTGAGCGATCTCATTCACGTGGCGTCCTCAATCCTGGCTGATCCCAGCTTTGGCAGTGCTCGGCAAAAGGTCAAGTGCGAGATTGCAGCGGGGCGGGAAAGCAGGCTACAGCTTTGCGCCAAATTCAGGGGGAGCACACCATGGCCATCGCAGTTTCAACATTCGGCACGCATAATGAGCAGCGCGTGGACCAGTTTCGCCTGGTCAGCAATACCGGCGTCAGCGTCGATCTGATCGGCTTTGGCGTGGCGGTACGCGACTGGCGGGTGCCGGTGGCCGGCGGCGAACGCACGGTGGTGCTGGGCTTTGATACGCTGGATGCCTATGTCCAGCACAGCCCGCATTTTGGCGCCCTGGCGGGGCGCGTCGCCAACCGGATCAAGAACGCCTCGTTCGATCTGGGTGGCAAGACCTATCAATTGCCGGCCAATGCGGGTGACCTGCAGCTGCATGGCGGCGCCGAGGGCCTGGGCCGGCAGGTCTGGCAGGGCCAGGTCGACGAGGCCAATAATGCGGTCCGCTTCTCCCATTTCAGCCCGGACGGCGCCATGGGCTATCCCGGCAATGTCAATTTTTCGGCGACCTATAGCCTCAAGGGCAATACGCTGCGGCTCGAGCTGGCGGCGACGACCGATGTGGCCACGCCCATCAGCCTGGTGCAGCACCAGTATTTCAACCTGGGCACGAGCGACCAGGTGCTGGACCACTCCATCAGCGTCAATTCGAGCGCCTATACCGAACTGGGCGCCGATCTGGCGCCAACCGGCGCCATCGTGCCCTCACGCGGCACCGTCTACGATCTGCGCACGGCCCGCACCATGCGCGATGCGGCCGGCCAGCCGGTGGACTACGACATCGGCATGGTGCTCGATACCGGGCGCAGCCATGCCGACCCGATCGCCACCGTGGTGGGTCCCGACCAGGCGCTGACGCTCAAGCTGTGGAGCGACCGGCCGGGCGTGCAGGTCTATAACGGCGTCTGGACCGATATTCCGGTACCGGGCCTCAATGGCAGGAGCTATCGCAAGCATGCCGGCTTCTGCCTGGAAGATCAGGCCTTTGCCGATGCCGTGCACAATCCGCATTTCCCCAATGTGATCTATTCCCCCGAGCGCCCCTATAGCCACTGGTGCGAGATCGAGATCGCCTAGTTCCGCCATCGCCACTGCAGCACCCCCGCCTTGATCCTTGCCCGCACGGGAAGGCGATGAAGGCCGGGGGGATTGCCACCCTGTCGCGGGCCGCTGCACAGTCTTGCGCCGAGGTCGGCGCTTGGCGCGGCCGCGAGAATCTGGCATCCGAAAGGCCTCAGCAAGAGGCACGAGCATGGACAAGACCGAGCGGCTGTTTGCCGTCATGGATGCGCTGCGGCGGCATCGCCGGCCGGTCACGGCGGCGAGCCTGGCCGAGGAGCAGGGCGTATCGGTGCGCACGCTGTATCGCGACGTGCAGACCCTGATCGGGCTGGGCGCGCCGATCGCTGGCGAGGCCGGGGTGGGCTATATGCTCAAACCGGGATTTTTCCTGCCGCCGCTGATGTTTACCCCCGAAGAGCTGGAGGCTCTGGTGCTCGGCGCGCGCTGGGTCGGTGCCCAGCCCGACGACGGGCTGGGCGCGGCGGCGCAGAATGCGCTGGCCAAGATCGCCACCGCCTCGCCCGAGGACCTGCGCGACCGCATCAACGATACCGGGCTCTGGCCGGTGGCGGTGTGGAGTGCCAATTCGCGGCAACCCATGCCGATTCTGGCGCAGGTGCGCCAGGCGATGCGGACGGAAAAGGCGCTGCAGATCGCCTATGCCGACGAAGCCGGCAACCCGTCCGAGCGTACGATCTGGCCGGTACAGCTGGCCTATTACGAGGGCAAGCAGGTGATCGCCGCCTGGTGCTGCCTGCGCGCGGCGTTTCGCAATTTCCGCACCGACCGGATTGTCGCCCTTACCGTTACCGAGGAGCGCTATGGCAAGCGCCGCCTGGCGCTGGAAAAGGACTGGCGCGACAGCTGGGTGCATGACCGGCGGATGGGCGGGACCGAGTCCTAGCCGCACAGCGGCGCATCAGCATGCCCCTCGCCTCGCCCCTCAGGGGAGAGGTCGGCGCGCAGCGCCGGGTGAGGGGGGCGATTTGGCGGCACGAGCCGGGATGCTCAACCCCTCACCACAACCCTCTGCCCTCGGGGCAGAAACGCAGCAGCGCAAGTCCGGGACAGTCCTCACCCCATCCGCCCATAAAGGCTTTCGGGCCGGACCAGGGCATCGATTTCGAAGCGATGGTCGGCGGGCGGATGGGCGCGCTGGCCGCATTCCAGGCGCGGACAGATGCGGCAGCCCACCCCAATGGGCACCGTCTGGCTGTCGCCGGCCAGGTCCATGCCATCGGCATAGATCATCTCCCTGGCGTGGTGGATCGAGCAGCCCAGGCCGATCGACATGTAGCGGCGCGGGGCATTGTAGCGGTGGTCGCCCTTGAGCACGGTGCGGGCAATGCAGAAATAGCGCTGGCCATCGGGCATCTGGCTGAGCTGGATATTGATCCGCTCGGGCGCCAGGAAGGCCGAATAGATGTTCCAGCGCGGGCAGGCGCCCGAATGGCGCGGAATATGAATGCCCGAGAGCGAGAAGCGCTTGGAGATATTGCCGGCAATATCGGTGCGCACCAGATGGAGCGGAATGCCGGACGCACCGGGGCGTTGCAGCGTGGTCATGCGGTGGCAGACCTGCTCGAAGCTGGCGCCAAAGCGGCGGCCGATGCGCTCGATATCGTAGCGATAGTCGCGGCAGGCGCGCAGGAAGGGCGTGTAGGGCATGATCAGGGCGGCGGCGAAATAGGCGGCGAGCACATTGGCCGCCAATACCGGCGCGTCCCCCTCGGGCAGGCCGGAGGCGGCGATGATCGCCTCGATCTCGCCGCTGGCCGCCAGCTGGCCCAGATGGTGGCTGACCAGAAACAGCGCCGATTCGGCGGGCAGCAGGTCGGCGACCAGCAGGTGGTTGCGCGACGGATCGATCTGGCGGGCAATGCCGTGCGGCAGCGAGGCCAGCCGCATCTCGACGCCGAAGACATTGAGCAGATAGGTGCGCAGGCCGAATTCCAAGCTGTCGCCGGCCCGATCGATATCGGCCCGAATGCGCTCGGCCGCCGCTTCGAGCGCCGGGAAGTGGTTGGCATTTTCCTGCAGGAAATCCGAGATCGCGTCGGTGGCCAGGTGAAACGGCTCGGCCGCACCGGCCGGCGCGGGCGACTGGTCGCCTTTGGCGATCAGCCGGTAGCGATCATAGAGTTTGAGGATGGCGCGCGCCGCTGCCGGATTGGCCTGGGCCAGGTCGCGGATGTCCAGATTGGTCACATCGCTATCGGCGAAGATCTCGTCGCCAAAAGCTTCCATCAGATCGCCGAGCAGGCGCCCCTCGTCGCTATCGACCAGTTCCCCCGGCTCGACGCCGAAATGGCCGGCAATGGCGAACAGCAGCGGCACGGTCACCTTGCGCCGATTGTGCTCGATCAGGTTGAGATAGCTGGGCGAAATGCCCAGCGCCGTTGCCAGATCGGCCTGGGCGAGCTTTCGGGCACGGCGCAGGCGCTTGATGCGCCCGCCGATCTGCATATCCGCCCGCTCCTCCATGAGAACCTCCCGCTATTATTGACAGGCTTTACAGAAAACCTCGCACTTCTTGTCGGGCGATTTACAGGTTTACTGGGCCTTTGACGCTTATTCCTTGCTTGTCTGATCGATTTGTCAAATCTTTACAGCAACGAATTGAGGAGAATTCGACATGAGCCCTTCGATCAGCGACCGAGAAGAATACCTGACCATCATCGCGCCGACGGCCGGCGAGGCCATGGCGCAGTTCAGTGCCCGGGGCCTGGCCAGCCAGGGCTATGCCATCGCCGGCAAGATCGGCCGCCACCAGTTTTCGCTGGTGGGCGGGCAGGGCAGCGCCGAGCTGTTTTCCGGCAATGGCATGATTGCGGCGACCTTCAGCCGGAAAGTGCCGGGCTGAAACGCCTCCCATCCACCGGGTCCACCCTCCCCCTTGTGGGGAGGGAAGCGAGATAGGACTTAGCCCTTCGCTAAGTCCGTGATCGAGCAGGGTGGGGGTGCGAGGGCCCCGACACCGCGGCCAAACCACCCCACGCTTGACCCCTCCCCACAAGGGGGAGGGCGTCGACTGCAAGATCCCGCGCCGCTTTTGCTTCACGTGAATCACTGAAAACGCCGGCCCACCGGACCGGCGAAGCCATGTCCAACCGAGGAGAACCGACATGCTCGACAAGCCAGCCCAGCCAGAGACTTTCCCCACCCCCGATTATGCGCCCGACCGCTGGCGCCATATTGCCCGCAATTATACGCCCGCCGACGTGCGGCGGCTGGCCGGATCGCTGCCGATCCGCCATACGCTGGCCGAACAGGGCGCCAGGCAGTTGTGGACCCTGCTGCACACCGAGGATTTCGTGCCGACGCTGGGCACATTTACCGGCAACCAGGCCGTCCAGCAGGTCAAGGCCGGGCTCAAGGCGATCTATCTCAGCGGCTGGCAGGTGGCAGCGGACGCCAATAGCAGCGGCAATATGTATCCCGACCAGAGCCTTTATCCGGTCGACAGCGTGCCTCGCGTGGTCAGGGCCATCAACCGGGCGCTGCAGCGCGCCGACCAGATACAGGCCATGGAGCGGGCCGACGGCATCGCCACGACGGATCTGGATTTCTTCGTGCCGATCATCGCCGATGCAGAAGCCGGGTTCGGCGGCGCGCTCAATGCGTTCGAACTGATGAAGGCGATGATCGAAGCGGGTGCGGCGGCCGTGCATTTCGAGGACCAGCTGGCGAGCGAAAAGAAATGCGGCCATCTGGGCGGCAAGGTGCTGGTGCCCACCGGCCAGTTCATCCGCACGCTCAATGCGGCGCGGCTGGCGGCCGATGTGATGGGCGTGCCAACGCTGATCATGGCGCGCACCGATGCCGAAGCGGCCCGGCTGATCACCTCCGATATCGATGAACAGGACGCGCCATTCGTCACCGGCGAACGCACGGCGGAGGGGTTTTACCGGCTCAAGGGCGGGATTGATGCCGCCATTGCCCGCGGCATTGCCTATGCGCCCTATGCCGATCTGATCTGGTGCGAGACCAGCAGGCCGGACCTGGCGGAGGCGAAAAAATTCGCCGAGGCGGTGCGCCGGGCGCATCCCGAACAGATGCTGGCCTATAATTGCTCGCCCAGCTTCAACTGGGCCCGGCATATGGATGAAGCGGCCATGGCCCGTTTCCAGCGC
This sequence comes from uncultured Devosia sp., assembly GCA_963975955.1. Taxonomy (GTDB): domain Bacteria; phylum Pseudomonadota; class Alphaproteobacteria; order Rhizobiales; family Devosiaceae; genus Devosia. Next base: position 268 of record CAXBKI010000104.1, on the reverse strand, counting down.
GAGATCGCGGCGATGGGCTACAAATACCAGTTCATCACCCTGGCCGGGTTCCACAATCTGAGCCTCACCACCTTCGAGCTGGCCCGCGCCTACAAGGCCGATGGCATGGCCGGCTATGCGCGGCTGCAGCAGGCCGAGTTTGCTGCCGAACAGCACGGCTTTTCGGCGATACGGCATCAGCGCGAGGTGGGCACCAGCTATTTTGACGCGGTGGCCATGGCGGTCAGCCGGGGCGAAAGCGCGACCACGGCAATGGGCGAATCAACCG